>JANPAP010000231.1:0-6143 GCA_031429975.1 Chitinophagaceae bacterium | reverse complement strand
CGGTATTGTACATGCTCATGGCAACGCCATCGCCTTTAAAATTATACACTTCAAAAACCTGAGCTTCGCCACCGCCTTCTGGGGTAAAGGTCATCGTTAGTTTTCCTTTTCCTGTAATTACGGTATCGGTTGCCCGATACTGATCGCCAAAAGCATGACGGCCAACAATGATGGGAGCAGTCCAGTTGGTTACAAGCCTCGGTACATTTTGCATTACAATCGGCTCACGAAAAACGGTGCCGTCTAAAATATTGCGGATGGTGCCGTTCGGGCTCTTCCACATTTGCTTCAAGTTAAATTCTTTTACCCTTTCTTCATCGGGTGTAATGGTGGCACACTTGATGCCCACACCACAAGCCTTGATGGCATTGGCTGCATCAATAGTAACCTGGTCGTTGGTTTCATCCCTGTATTCCATTCCTAAATCAAAATATTGAATCGGAACTTCCAGATAAGGAAGAATTAATTTGTCTTTTATAAATTTCCAGATGATCCTTGTCATCTCGTCTCCGTCCAGTTCAACCACCGGATTATCTACTTTAATTTTAGCCATGATTATTATTTATTTGTTTTTTGCAAATGTACATAAAGAGAAGATACTAGATACTGGATACTGGATTCTGGATACTGGATTTTTTGGACAAGAAATTTGATTCTTAAATGTTGGTTGATTAATTTGTTATTTATTCTCAAATTAAATCAGTTGTCCATGAGCTATAAAAAATTGGAGATTTGGCAATTGGCAAGGGAGTTGACAATTGATATTCATAAAATGACTTTTACACTTCCCAGGTTTGAAGAATTTGAAGAAGCACAACAAATTCGCAGGTCGGGAAAATCTGTCAGAAGCAATATTGTTGAGGGTTACGGAAGAAGAAAGTATAAAGTAGACTTTATTAAATTCTTAATCTATTCTTTATCCTCAAATGATGAAACTATTGACCATCTTGAAACACTTTTTGAAACCGAATCTCTTAAAGATGAAATTCTATACAAATCATTGCACTTAAAGCTGGAACATTTAGGAAAAAAGCTAAACAACTTTATTCAGGCAGTGGAAAGAAATCACAATGAATTCCATACCTAACAACTTAATTGTAAAGTTTCAAGTATCCAGTATCCAGTATCAAGCATCCAGTATCAAGCATCCACCATCTTTCCTACAACCCCGTCGATTTCTTCAACTGAAAATCATCAATCACCGATCCCATATTTTCAATGATGGCATCGCCAAATTCGGTGGTTTTTAAAAGAGTGGCACCCGTCATCAAATTATAAAAATCGATGGTTACTTGTTTACGCATGATGGTAGCTTGCAATGCAGTTGTAATTAAATCCGCGGCTTCTTTCCAACCCATATATTCCAACATCATACAACCACTTAAAATAACCGATGACGGGTTCATGCTGTTGGTGCCGGCAAATTTTGGAGCAGTACCATGGGTGGCTTCAAACACAGCATAGCCGGTATTATAATTAATATTGGCACCCGGTGCAATGCCGATGCCGCCTACTTCTGCAGCCAATGCATCCGAAATATAATCGCCATTTAAATTGAGAGTGGCAACTACCGAATAGTCTTTTGGAGCAATCAAAATCTGTTGTAAAAAATTATCTGCAATCACATCTTTTACCAGTAGTTTGCCCTCATGCAAAGCTTTACGCTGTACTTCGTTTGCATAGGTTTCGCCATGTTTTTTTTTCAATTCATCCCATTCATCCCAGGTAAAAGTTTTGTCGCCAAATTCCTCTCGTGCCAGTTCATATCCCCAGGTTTTAAAACCACCTTCCGTAAATTTCATGATATTGCCTTTGTGCACCAGTGTTACCGAAGGCAGGTTATTTTCCAGCGCATGTTTAATAGCGGCTCTCACCAATCTTTTGGTACCCTCCGATGAAACAGGCTTTACGCCATAACCCGAGCATCCCGGAAAACGGATATTGGTTACACCCATTTCCTCAATCAAAAATTTTTCAAATTTTTTGGCATCGGCGCTGCCAGCTTTCCATTCAATGCCGGCATAAATATCTTCGGTGTTTTCTCTGAAGATGGTCATGTCCACATGCTCTGGATGAACCACTGGCGAGGGAACCCCTTTAAACCATTTCACTGGACGAACACAGGCATACAGGTCAAGATCCTGTCGCATGGCTACGTTCAGCGAACGAATGCCACCGCCAATTGGAGTAGTTAATGGCCCTTTGATGGATACCAGATAATCCTTAGCAGTTTGCAAAGTTGCTGCCGGCAGCCATTCACCCGTTTGCTTATAAGCTTTTTCGCCGGCCAGCATTTCCTTCCATTCAATTTTCCGGGTTCCATTATATGCCCTTTCTACAGCCTTGTCAAAAACTTTTTGAGCTACAGTCCAAATCTCGGGACCAATACCATCACCTTCAATAAAAGGAATAATCGGTTGGTCGGGTACATTTAGTTTACCATTGCTGTCCAAGGTTATTTTTGATGCCATTGAAAAAATTATTTATTTGATAATTGAGTTCGATTGCAAAAATACGGGAACTGCATTTATATATAATTGCAAATGGGATGTAAAAAAAATGGCTTCTTGTAGGAAGCCATTTTTTAATAATTTTTTTATTGAGATCGTCGAACCCTGAAATTACAGGTTACATTATAAGGGGTATTAGCAGGAGCCGGTCCGGTAAATATGCCGGAAAAATTACCCGCCATGTATTGTCCGATAGCGCCATACTCAGTGATGTTTACAGGAATTGTTGTTAATATTCTTAAGGTATCGTTGAGCTGGGGGGTATAAAAACTCATTAAGGTTTGAGTGCTGTTTACTGCAATTCCGGGAGATGAAAAAGTTAAGTAAGAAGTAGAAGTACTGCCGCCGGATGTACCATAACCAGAAATTTGTATGGATGCAGGATTGGTTTGTACATTATTATATTGAGTAAGGCTATCTGCCGGAGGTGCAATGGTATAAGCAGTTCCGTTCACTGTATAATTAAGAAACTGCTGGGTGGTAATACCACAGGCTACTAAAGTGCCGATGGCATTAGAACCAGCCACCAGTGTGGCATTGCTGGTTGTGCTTCCTTGTGTGTTGGCAATGTCTTCAGCAATAAAAGATGCGTTGGTACTGCTGCCGCAAAGGCTAGTTGTAAAACTAAAATTACCAGCGCTGTTTACTGTTGCAAAAGAATTCACCCCATTTTTAATCATAATTACATACCCATTGGTAACGGCAGCGCCACTGCAATTAGTTACGTTTCCGGTTACGGTTGCAACTACCGATGCAGGAATTGTAATGGTACCTAGGTCAATATTTACATTGGTAGTGGTAAAGTTTTGTGTATAGGCATTGCTGCTGCAACCGTAATCGCTAGATATGCTTAACAACAATTGCTCGTTATTGGGTACTGCACCACCGGTATATCCAGAGCTGTCGGTATAACCCCAACCAGACCGTTGTGGATTACTCACTACCGATACTTTTACAAATGCATTTTTTACAGGGTTACCACTGGGGTCTTTTACAATACATTTAAAGCGAACAAAATTGGAAGGAACATCGCAATTCCAATAAGAAAAATGGCTTACCTCGCCGATGTAATTATTACCGGTTTTTACAGCAGTACCTTGTTGTTTCCACAATCCAACAGCTTCGTCAAAATACCAAAGCGGAATTGTAGCTGGAGCAGTACCTGAAATGCTTGCAGGTACCGGCATGGTAAGTGTTGCTTTTTTGCCGGTTGCAATCTGTAATAATTCTCCTGCGCTACCGGTTAATTCAACTGCAGCCATTCCATAAGTGGTTAATAATTTTAAGTAACCTAAACTATCCAATCCCCTCAAATCACCAGGCATGGTACGAGACAAATCACTGGCTGTTGGGTCAATCCATTGGGCTGATAATTTTACAACACCCAAATAAGGAGCACTGCTGGAAGCCGTAACTACTGCATTTGCCGGAAAGCTTACTGCCAATCCATTGCTGAGAGTAACCGTTCCTCCTATTGCTGCAATAAAGGTTCCTGCATTGTTTTTTGGAATCAATTTGATACGGAAGAATGCACTTTTATCGGCAGTTGCATAATAGGTTTTGATGCCATTGAAATAGCCGGGTTTACTAACAATTACCACTGCTGCAGTTTGCACTACCTGTACATTTTTTATTTCAAAATAACCGTACTTGTTGCTGCTGGTTGTGCTGCCGCCGGCTGTAACCGTTGCCCCGTTTACAACTGCATCATTTTCGTCGGTAACAAAACCCGAGATGCTGGATGATATCTTAGTAGTTAAATCGGGGAGGGTTTCTGTTATAGCTACTCCGTCGCCGGTTAATTCTTTTTGACAAGAAAAAAATAAAATGGTAAAGCTGAATAAAAATACCGCAGCAATTACGGACTTCCATTTTGATTTAGATGAAAACATCATGATTGTTTTAAGTGATTAATTAAAGATATATTTATTTAGATTCATTAAATTAAAAAAATGTTGCCTGCCCTGTTGTTTATTAAAAACTGATGCTGCAATTTATCCATTCCGGATCAAACTGAACGCTACCAAGTTTTTTATAAAAATTGATGGCAGGTTCATTCCAGTCCAATACCTGCCAGGCAATACCACTGAAGTTTTTTTCTTTGGCGGTTTCAATCAATTTATCCATCAATAATTTTCCCAGACCATGCCCCCTCATTTGTTCAGTTACCAAAATGTCTTCCAGGTACATCCGTTGCCCTTTCCAGGTGGAGTAGCGGATATAGTATAAAGCAAAACCTTCAACCCTGCCATCAACTTCGGCTACTATTGCATACCATACCGGGTTTGCGCCAAATCCACTTTCTACAAAATGATCAAAATTTACGGTCACTTCATTGGAGGCCTTTTCATAATCTGCCAATTCCTGTATCAATTCCATCATTCTTGAACAATCTTCTTTAACCGACTTTCGAATCTTTATCAGCATTATTTTTTTATCAACTAAGTTCGGAAATTGAATTCACATTTTAATCTTGAAAACTTTTCAGTTTGCTGTTTTCAGTTTTGGCTTATTTTGCAGCCATGCAACAATACTTACAGCTGTTAAAGCATATTATTGAAACCGGGTTTGATAAAAGCGACCGTACAGGAACGGGTACCCGAAGTGTTTTTGGTTACCAGATGCGTTTTGATTTGAAGGACGGATTTCCGATGGTCACCACAAAAAAATGCCATCTTAAAAGTATTGTTTACGAATTACTTTGGTTTTTACAGGGCGATACCAATATCAATTATTTAAAAGAAAATGGCGTAAAAATATGGGATGAATGGGCCGATGAAAACGGCGACCTTGGCCCGGTGTACGGCAAACAATGGCGCAGTTGGGAAGGCGCCGATGGGGTAGAAGTAGATCAGGTAAAAGAATTAATACATCAGTTAAAAACAAATCCCGATAGCCGCCGCATGATCATCAGCGCATGGAATGTAGCCGATTTGCCAAAGATGAAATTGATGCCTTGCCATTGTTTGTTTCAGTTTTATACAGCCCCCTCTAACTCTCCCGAAGGGGGAGGACGGCGGAGATTAAGCTGTCAATTATATCAGCGTAGTGCGGATGTGTTTTTGGGAGTGCCTTTTAATATTGCATCTTATGCCTTACTAACGATGATGATTGCTCAGGCTTGCGATATGGATTTGGGTGAATTTGTGTGGACAGGTGGCGATACCCATTTATACAGTAATCATTTTGAGCAGGCTAATTTGCAATTGAGCAGAACGCCCTTTGCATTACCAACAATGAAAATAAATCCGGGAGTAAAAAATATTTTTGATTTTAAGTTTGAGGATTTTGAATTGCAGAATTATGAGTGTCATCCCGGGATAAAAGCGCCGGTAGCGGTTTAAAAGCCCTCTCGATCCCCCGAAGGGGGAAGAATTGTGGAGGCGGTTTTAGATTTTTTTAAGGGTTTTAATTTTATGAATTAATTTTCCCAAATAGAGATAAATCAATTGAAATTAGAGGACTAAATCATAAAAATGGAAGCAAAAACAAATACTGCAACTTCTTCACTCCCCCCTTCGGGGGGACAGGGGGGACTTTCATTAATCGTTGCCGCCTCAACAAACAACGCCATAGGTAAAAACAACCAGATGCTTTGGCATTTACCAAACGATTTAAAGTTTTTTAAAAACA
>JANPAP010000230.1:0-3365 GCA_031429975.1 Chitinophagaceae bacterium | reverse complement strand
ATACCGCTTTATTATTTTTACCGGACCGGTACCCTCTTTATTTACCAATGCCATCAAATTAAAAGTTGAAACCAATTATATCAGGGCTGCAAAAGGCGGAACCGGTTTTGCAAAATGTGGTGGAAATTATGGAGGTGCATTTTATCCAACGCAATTAGCAAAAAAAGAAGGCTACGATCAATTACTTTGGACCGGCGGAAAAGACAATCAATTTATTGAGGAATCGGGTATGATGAATGCCATGTTTGTAATTAATGATATCCTTATTACAGCACCAACTTCTGATTCAATTTTGGATGGTGTTACCAGGGATTCTTTATTAACACTTGCAAATGATTTGGGCTTTAAAATTGAAGAAAGGCCCATTAGTATTGTTGAATTGGAAACTGCATTTAAAAACCATACTATACAAGAAGCCTTTGGCGCAGGAACTGCTGCTGTTGTGGCTCCTGTAAAAATGATCCATATTAATGGCACGGATTATCAGTTGCCGGATTACAGTGCAAACTGCATGCATAACAAATTAAAAGTTCAATTGGAAAAAATCCGTAGCGGTGCAATTGAAGATGTGCATGGATGGAATTGTATTGTTTAGCACAGATTTCTGATTTTCGATTTCGGATGTATGATTTAAGCATTGGGATGTAGAATTCTTAACTCATTTCAACATTTGATTTTTGTTGAGCAGATTCCTCGTTCCTCGGAATGACAGCAAAACTTATAACGCTTAATGCTTAACTCTTAATTTTATTCATCCCAATCCATCCAATTTATTTTTTTATAAGGATGCATAAAAAAATCTTGTACATTTTTATTGAAGGCATCTTTATACCGCTGCAAAGTTGCATGACCCGATGCAGGAAAAATGTACAAATAAGCTTGAGGAATATTTTCAAAAATTTGCAAAGTATGCGATGGCTTTATCACATCAAAGTCGCCACCCATCACTAATACCGGACATTTTATTTTTTGCAAACTGCTTACCGAAATATTGGGTTCCACTTCCATCATGTGCAACAATTTAATTGCATTTTTGGTTTGTGCATCTTGCTTATCAGCAAGCAGTTTTGATTTATATTCTTCAATAAATTGATTTCCTGCCAGATCAATCGCTTCTGGGCCAGGACTAAGGTTGGCACCGGTTACAGCCAGTTTTTTTACTTTATCGGGATGGCGGATTGCCAATAATAAACCGTTGATGCCTCCATCACTCCAACCAATTACATAAGCCGAATCGATATGCAATGCTTCCAACAAAGCATTCAAATCATCCGTCATCATTTCATAATTAAGCGAATCGCCCATGTCGATGGTTTTGCCTTGAGCCCTGCTGTCGGCAGCAATTACTTTATAGTGTTTGGCAAAAAAGGGAATCTGGTATTTGAAATGGGCAATGGATCCACCATTACCATGAATAAGCAATAAAGGTTTTCCGGTTCCATAGGTTTCATAATACATTTTTATACCCCTTATCGAAATGTATTTTCCGGCCTTGGCATTATCGCCATAATTTACAGTGGTTAGTTTTTTTTGTTGAGGAAAAACAGCAGCAGGCATACTGACAAAAAATATCAACCACAAACAATAGCAATATTTTTTCATGATTATTTTTTTAAGTTGATTAAAATTATTGCATTAATTAACGGCTGCAGTAATTGGCATATCCTTAATTACCCAGGCAGCTTTCAATTGTTTTTTTACCAGCGACAAAGCAATGCCATTTTTTAATTTTTGATAACAGGAAGCCAAGCCAGTAAGCGCCCAACCATTATTTGGATTTATCTGAAGATCGTTTTTAAACACAGCAACCGCCTCATTGTATCTACCGGCTTTTAATAACCCGTTTCCCAAATATTGTCTTGCCGGCAACAGCCAGTCACGGGGTTCATTATAAATTAAATGATCCTCTTCCTTAACAGCCTCTTGATAAAAATTGATGGCATTATTAAAATCATTTTTTTCTTCGGCAAGGGTACCCTCTAAAATATTTCGGGCAATCATAGCAACATCATACGTATTGTTGAATGGTTCCAACACTTCTTTTAAAGATGGGTCGGCCATTTTTATTTTCATGGCTTCCAATTCTTTTACCGCTTCAACAATTTTATTGTTGTTTGCAAAAGCCATCCCTCTTGCAAAGTGCTGCATTACCGGCGTAAAAGTTAAGGTATCGGCAATGGGTTCCTTTAAAATTTCTTCCCATTTTCCAAATCGTACCCAGGTAAATAAAGCAGACTGGTGCAGGTATTGCACATAATTACCCAATGCCCCCGGAGCCTTTAAATAAAAAGCAGGAATCTGTTGTTGTAAACTTTTTGATGCTTCAATTGCGATGGAATAATTGCCCGCCATCTGTGCACAATTTAATTTCATGTGAATATTATGCAAAGCGTATAATGAAACGCTTTCTTTTACAGCAGGGAATTTTACTAAATATTTATGATACCCTGCAATGCCATCATCATTTACGGTAATGCCTTTATCATAAAAACCCGTACGTATATAAATATGCGAAGGCATATGCGTAATATGCGATACTTCGGGCATGGCGGTACTTAAAAATTCGGCACTCTTTAAAGCATCGGCAGGATTGGCAGAAGCTTCCACCGCATGAATAAAATAATGATTGGCGCCGGGATGCTTTGGATTTAATGCAAGGGCATGATTCAAAACATTTACAATTTCAGGCGTCCAGGCTTTGGGCGAAAAATCATGATTATACAAATCCCAGGGATGTATCAACATCAAGGCATCTGCAAATAATGTTGCAACGTTTTCATTTTTATTATACTTTTTATAAACTGCAAACATGGTATCCCGATACAGCATATTTAATTTATTTTGATCAGCAGTACTGTCATTTGAATAACGGATTGACATGGCATTTATCAAAGCCTGCTCCATAGGTGATGCAGTAAACATGGTTTCCATTGCGTTAATTGCGGATGCATAAGCTTCGGATGGACGCTGGTAACCAAAGTCATTAATATTGGGGCCAAAGGCAAGCGCTTTTCCCCAATAGGCCATGGCACAATTGTAATCAAAACTGAGTGCTTTATCAAAAGACGCCCTTGCCTCAATAATATGAAATGCATAATACATATTGATACCCTGGTTAAAATAAATTTGGGCACTGTCTGATTTTGTAGAAATTTTCCAGCTATAATTTCCCCATCCGGTCAGCAAGGGAATATCATCATTTTCGGAGGGAATGTATAAAGGCGCACAACGGATACTGAATTTTTTCTTTTCTTCAACAAGTTGCAAAGCAGTTTTTGAATTGGTTGCTTTTGCAGCATATCTAAAAGATAACACTGCTAAACAAAAAGCCGCAAAAAAAATGGTAAGCAAAAAAAACTTTTTCA
>JANPAP010000229.1:0-3699 GCA_031429975.1 Chitinophagaceae bacterium | reverse complement strand
GATTACAGCCTTATTCTTTTACTTAATACAGATAAGTTTTAGAAAATAATTCATTCTAAGTCCGCCTAGGTTCGTGTCCTCACGAACCATCTTACAATACCTGCTGATTACAGCCTTATTCTTTTACTTAATACGGATTAGTTTTAGAAAATATTTCATTCTAAGTTATATACATAACAATGATATACGGTGCAATGGACAAAATAGTTTGAGTGTTCACTATTTTTAGAATTTCTTTCTCCGCCTAGGTTCGTGTCCTCACGAACCATCTTACAATACCTGCTGATTACAGCCTTATTCTTTTACTTAATACGGATAAGTTTTAGAAAATAATTCATTCTAAGTCCGCCTTGGTTCGTGTCCTCACGAACCACCTCTTGCCTAACAAAATACCTAGCTATTTCAAATACTACTATCCTTTATTAATTTTAAAGTATGGATACAGACATGTTTGCATATAAACGAAAGTCGTACATGGAAATCGGGGAGCTGTTTTTTTGGACTGCCAGCATTAACAGTTGGTACCATTTATTAAAGGAAGACAGATTTAAAGAAGTTATCATTAGCTCATTGAGGAATTTAAGTGAAAGAGAAATTATTGATGTGTATGCTTTTGTAATTATGCCTAATCATATTCATTTCATCTGGCGTACCAATAAATTAAACGGAAAAGAAACAGCACAGGGTTCATTTTTAAAATTTACTGCCCATGCGTTTAAGAAAATGTTGATAGCTGATCCTGCTGAATTATCAAAATATGCAGTGAATGCACACAATAAAAAATATGAATTTTGGCAAAGGGATTCACTGGCTGTGCATTTATACAGCAGTAATGTAATACTGCAAAAATTAAATTATATCCATCTAAACCCATTGGCGCCACACTGGCAACTGGCAATTGATCCATGTGATTACAAATATTCGTCGGCAAAGTATTATGAAAGAAATGAAAAGGACTTTGATTTTTTAAAAGATTTAATGAAAGCGTTTTAAAGTGAGGGAATGGTTCGTGAGGACACGAACCAAGGCAGAGGAAGAAATTTTTCTAATTCTTTAGGTTCGTTCGTCACCAATGCATCTTGCCCTCATGAAAAAACTTTCCCATCCTCAACCAAACCAATTTCCCTTGTATTATTTCTCCAACAAATTTTGCTCAATATTTTCATACATTTAATAAAGCTTTAAACATGAATAAACTTTTCAAAACCCTGGTTGCCGGTTATGGCGCAAAAAAACTTGGCGGCGGTTGCTTAAGCACCGTACTTATTTTTATTTTAATTTACGTTTTGTTGGGCACCTGTAACTAATGTGCGGTTTTACTGTGCCGGATGCTGAATTGCGGCTGTGCAAACCTTCACCTTGATTCCTGTTTTTACCTGTCAACTTTACTTGCCTGCAGGTAACCCAATTGCCGTTATTGGTTTGGGTACTTAAATTTTTTTTGAGAAAACGTTTCCATTTTTTGAATAAAAAAAACGCTGGTGCCATCAATGCATAAAATTGCTGTATGGTTAAAGAGGATACCGTATCTCATGTTAAAAATTGATTGAAAGGCAATAGCATTGTAACCTGCTTTACAAAAATTTGCTATGAAAAATAATGCTCAAATTACCGAATGTTAAAAATTTAATTATCAATGTATTTTAAGTAGCATATTACGTATCAGATGGAGATACAGGGCATGTAAAATATTTTTTGGCATGGTTTTTATTTTAATATTTTTAAATTATTTTTTATGATACTTACAATAAAAAATATGATTTGCCAGCGCTGTAAAATTGTAGTCCGGAATATTTTATCTGATTTTGGAGTAGATGCTGAATACATCCGTATTGGTGAAATAAAGATCAGAGAAAACTTTACAGAGGCAAAACTGATACAACTGGATGCGGCTTTAAAAGAAACCGGGCTTGAACTTATATTTGACAGAAGCAACCTCCTGGTACAAAAAATAAAAAATATTATTTTCGAACTCATCCATAATAATTCAGAACCTTTGATGATAAAGTTTTCTTGCTATTTAAGCAACAAACTAAATTACAAGTACGGATATTTAGCAAATGTATTTTCCAAAGTTTGTGGTATGAGCATTGAGCGATATATCATATCACAAAAGATTGAAAAAGTTAAGTGGATGTTGATTGTAGAAAATGCACCTCTCAGCGAAATTGCTTACCAGATGAATTACAGCAGTGTGAGCCATCTTTCTGCACAATTTAAAAAAGTTACCGGTCTCAGTGCAAGTGAATATAAAATAAAGTACCAGCGTGAAAACACCCTGTTGTATAATAGGGTAGCGGTATAAAATGGTGCAGTTCAAAATGCGATAAGGTGGTGCTTTTTACTTTAATTTCAGGTAACTTTTTTAAAAAAAATTTCATCACTAAAATTGCTATAGCCATATTATTATTTGCAATTACTACCTTAATCAATCAAATTTAAAATCGGCCTAGCTTAGTTCGTCTACTTTGTTTCCTGTCTTCACAAACCTAAATCTCTGCCCCTTGCTGATTTTCAACCAACACCCCTCGTGCCCTTTAATGAATACTTAAAAAATAGATTTCCCACCCTCCCTTTTTTTTCAGAACTTATAGACTGAACCAAACTTTTATTATGGAATTTATCAAAGTAGGTTCACTAAAAGATTTTCCAAACGGCAGTCAAAAAATTGTGGAATGTGGCACTCATAAAGTGGCGCTGTTTCATTTTAATAATGAGATAAGCGCCATTGGCAATGCCTGCCTGCACAAGGCCGGTCCGCTGGGTTTGGGTGCGGTAACAAAAAAATACGATGGCCACTATGTAACCTGTCCCTGGCATGGCTGGGAGTATAATATCAAAACCGGTTCGGCACCTCCGGGCTATAAAGACCAGCAAGCGCTCTACGAAGTAAAGATGGAAGGAGATGATATTTTCATCAGCAGCAAACCCACAATCAAAGCCCACCGAGAGCTGCACGACCTGAAGATTATTGAAGACCTTGTAAAACTGCAGTACGAAACCACCCCCACATCTTTAAATATTCTGGGCATCAGTACCACCAATATGAATGATGAACTGCCCCGTTACAGTACCAGCGAAGCGGCACTGGAAACTGCACTGGATTATGCCAAGGAAAAACATGGGGCCGCTACCAAAATACTCAAACTTAGGGAGCTGGGTTTCCGTGCCTGCGAAGGGTATTACAGCCAGCACATGAATGCCTGCACCTGGCCTTGCAGCATTACCGAAATGCAACCCGAAGATGGTATGACACAGGTGTACCGGGATATGATTCTTTGGGCAGATATTATTTTGGTGGCCACCCCAATTCGTTGGGGCAATGCATCGTCCCTGTATTTTAAAATGGCCGAAAGATTGAACTGTGTGCAGAACCAAATTACTTTAAAAGACAAAGTGCTGGTAAAAGATAAAGTGGCTTCGTTTATAATTACCGGCGGGCAGGATAATATTCAGGCGGTGGCGGGACAGATGATGGTATTTTTTACCGACCTGGGTTTTACATTTCCTCCTTTTAGTTTTCTGGGATGGAGCCGAGGCTGGACTGCCGAAGACATGGATAAAAATGTTTTACAATTCAAGCAAAGTGAATACATCAACCGTACGGCAAAGGAACTGGTAGATAATTGTGTGGATACACTGCAGCGCATTAAACAGGTAAAAGATTTTACAATTAAAGCACCCAAACCGCATAAGGAA
>JANPAP010000228.1:0-2102 GCA_031429975.1 Chitinophagaceae bacterium | reverse complement strand
TTTTTGCAACTTTACAAATTCATTAATAGTAGTTGGATTAAAAAAATGCAGTTGCTCAGGTGTTCTGCTCCAGGTGCCGCTGCCGGTACAAGGGGCATCGCAAATGATGATATCGTACAATTCATTTCCGGATTTAAAATTTGGGCTACTGCTATCCGTTATAAAATGATCGTATTTTTTTATTCCTGCTTTTTTAAAACGTACATGAAGATTTGCCATAATGCTGGAACGGATATCCGAAACAGTAAGCTTAAATTTTACTTTCAAAATATCGTTTAATAATATTGATTTTCCTCCACTGGCTGCACAGCAATCCCAAATATTTATATTGTCAGAAAATTCTTTTTGATTATTGATAATGTAATCTAAAACCCTTTGAGAATTTAAATCCTGTATTACCACTTCTTTATCTGGCTCAATAAAATTTTCAATTTTTGAGCCTGCTGCAAATTGAACGCAATCATTGCTGATAAAGGTTTTTGGTAATACAGACTGTTTTATTTTTTGTGTAGTCTGTTCAAATTGTTCAGGCCTGATTCTTACAAAAACATCCGGCTGTATTAGTATTGATTTGCAAAATACTTCAAGATTGATTTGTGTATTCAATTCATTTTTTAAAGGGAATAAATCGGATATAGTAAGTTGAGGATTTATGAATTTAATCTTATCAATTATCGGTTGATTCAACATTTCCTTCCACTCCGGTTTTAGAGCAATGATAATTGCTGAATTTTCATTACACAAAAATTCAGCAGCTAAAATTAAATCCTCATTCAGTATTTTATTGATAATACTTCCAACTCTGAAATAATTATAACATAGAGATGCAATCTGTTTCCTATCACGGGATCCAAATTTTTTCTCCTTTGCAAAAAACAGTTTTATAAAAACTGCAAAAGGAATATCGGCTTTATAGGCTTCAATTATTTTTATGGAATTATTAATATAAGAGTAGTAACGATTCATCTTTAAAATATAAACGGCTGGGATTTATACCAGCCGTTAAATTAATTTGAAATGATAAGTATAAATTAAAGTTCCAATAAAGTTTTTATGGGGTCTTTTCCCATTAAAAGTAATGCCGGATTTTCAAGCAACTCCTTAACCCTTACTAAAAATCCAACAGATTCTCTGCCATCAATTATCCGGTGATCGTAGCTAAGCGCCAGATACATCATGGGTTTTATAATAACCTGCCCGTTAATTGCCATCGGTCTATCTTGAATTTTGTGCATACCCAAAATGGCGCTTTGCGGTATATTTATTATTGGGGTACTCATCATTGATCCAAAAACACCGCCATTAGTAATTGTAAACGTACCACCACTCATTTCTTCAATGGTTAATTTATTGTCTTTTGCTTTTTTTGCCAACTCCACAACTTTCTTTTCAATTTCAGCCATGCTTAAACTTTCTGCATTTCTAATTACAGGCACAACCAAGCCCTTGGGGGCAGAAACTGCAATTGATATATCACAATAGTCATTGTATACTAATTGTTCGCCATCAATCATGCCATTAACTGCGGGCCACTCTTGTAATGCATAAGTACAAGCTTTTGTAAAAAAGCTCATAAAACCAAGATTAACGCCATGTAGCTCTTTAAATTTTTCTTTATTGCCAGCCCTGATTTCCATAATGGAACTCATATCTACTTCATTAAAAGTAGTGAGCATCGCTGTAGTGTTCTTTGCTTCAACAAGGCGCCTGCTGATGGTTTTACGAAGGTTACTCATTTTTTCAGAACGGGTGCTCCTGTTAAATAATTCGGTGCCAGGTTTTCTACCGGGATTAGCTAATGCTTCAAGCACATCTTGTTTAAATATTTTTCCATTAGTACCACTGGGCACCACTGTTTTGAGATCTACTTTTTTATCTGCAATTATTGCAGCAGCAACGGGTGTTGCTTTTATATCGGAAGATATTTTTTGTGCTTTAGTATCAGCACTCGGGATTGTTTCTATTGCAGCAGATACAGCAGGAATAGCCGTTGCAGGTTTCTCTGCATCAGTATTTATTGAACATACAATATCACCTATTTTTAAGGTATCGCCTTCAACAGCTATTGTATTTAAAGCACCTGCATACTCAGCATTTATTTC
>JANPAP010000227.1:0-11368 GCA_031429975.1 Chitinophagaceae bacterium | reverse complement strand
TCCGGATGTTTGTCATCACTACAAAACATCATCCTTTCTGGATACTCATGCAACAAGTCGATCAAAGCTTCAAAATTCTTAGCGGCACTTCCTTCCCTGATCAGAATCTTCATTCCATAATTTAACTTCTCCAAAGCTTCTTCAGCAGTAAAGCATTCATGGTCGGTACTAATTCCGGCATCAATATATTTTTTTGCATCAGCCCCTCTCAATCCCGGAGCATGCCCGTCAACCGGTTTATTGTATTTTTTTGCAGATGCAATTTTCTTCATCACCTCAACATCATTAAATAAAACCCCCGGAAAATTCATCATTTCGCTTAAATACTTTATTTCCTTTTTTTGCAATAAAGTATCTACATCGCTTGAATTTAAAGCTGCTCCGGCAGTTTCAAAAATGGTGGCGGGCACACAACTTGGAGCGCCAAAATTAAATTTGAATGGAACCGTTTTTCCATTCTCAATCATAAACTCAACTCCTGCTAAGCCGCAAACATTTGCAATTTCATGCGGATCGCTGATAGTTGCTACTGTACCATGTATCACTGCTAATTTTGCAAACTCTGCCGGCACCAGCATCGAACTTTCAATATGCACATGACTATCAACAAAACCAGGTAAAATATATTGTATGGGTTCATCCTTTAAAATTGTAATTGGTGTAATTGATACAATTTTGCCATTCTCAAATACAATCTCTCCATCAAATATTTTTTTGTTGAAAATGTCAACAATCTTTCCTTTAATACTATTAGTCATTGATATTTAAATTTAATCTGCAAATGTAAGTTGCTTTTTTTTGTGTTATAATTACTTAATTTTTATATAAGTGAATTTTGATTCCTGTATCTTTAAAAATAAATTTTAATTAAATGAAAACATTGATTTTACTGGGCCTTTTTATTCTTTTTTTAGTTTCCGTTCAGTTTGCCAGCGGACAAACTGTTGATGATATACTTGATAAATATATTGCGGCACGTGGGGGGAAAGACAAATTAAAAGCTATCAAATCTATTATTATAGAAGGTAGCCGAGAAAGAATGGACACTAAAACCTCCATAAAAATATTTAAGGAACAAGGCAAACTTAGCCGAACTGAATTTGACATGGCAGGCAGCACCGGTTTTATGTTAGTTACTGATAAAGAAGTTTGGAATTATTATCCAAAGCGGATGCAGGAACCACAAAAAATGCCTGAAGCTGCTGTTGTTTTAAGTCAACCTGAACTTGACATTCCCGGACCATTGGTTGATTATCTTTTAAAAGGCCACAAAGCAATATTGCAGGGAAAAGAATTTGCAGGTAATATAAATTGTTATAAAATATCGCTTACTCAAAAAACCGGAAGAACCATCAATTACTGGATTGATATTGATTCTTATTTACTGATTCAATCTTCTGTAATGACCGATCGTATGATTGGAGTAAGATCTGACAATAATGAACAAGTGGCAGATAGTAGAACTCCAACAGAACTTTTTACATTTTACAAAGATTATAAATTGATTGATGGGATAATGTTTGCACATACTATTGAAGTTTTTAATCCAACAGGCGAAAGTATGAATGGCGGCAGTACTACATTTAATAAAATAGAAATCAATAAACCAATTGATCCAAAAATGTATCATACTGAATAATTCCTGAATTAATAAATCAAGTATCAATAAATATGGAACTTATTTTATGGATGAATCATTACCTTTGCAACGCAAAAAAAACAATATAAATTATGAGTACAGTAAAAGTTGCCATTAACGGTTTTGGACGAATCGGCCGTTTGGTGTTCCGTCAAATTTACAACATGCAGGGTATCGATGTTGTTGCTATTAATGATTTAACCAGCCCCGAAGTTTTAGCACATTTATTAAAATACGACAGTGCTCAAGGCCGTTTTGATCAAAAAGTAACCTTTACAGAAAATGCAATTATTGTTGATGGACAAGAAATAAAGATATATGCTCAAAAAGATCCATCACAAATTCCATGGGCCAGCCATGATGTAGATGTGGTAATTGAAAGCACCGGATTTTTTGCTGATAAAACAAAAGCAGAAGCACATATTACTGCCGGCGCAAAAAGAGTAGTGATTTCGGCACCTGCAACCGGCGATTTAAAAACAGTTGTTTTTAATGTAAATCATAACATTTTAGATGGCAGCGAAACCATTATCAGTTGTGCAAGTTGTACAACCAATTGTTTAGCGCCAATGGCAAAAGTTTTAAATGATGAATTTGGAATAGTTACCGGTTTTATGACAACCATTCATGCTTATACCAACGATCAAAATACCTTGGATGCACCACATCCAAAAGGCGATTTACGCAGGGCCAGAGCTGCTGCTGCCAACATTGTTCCTAACAGCACCGGTGCTGCAAAAGCAATTGGTTTGGTATTACCAGAACTTAAAGGCAAATTGGATGGTAATGCTCAAAGAGTACCAACGATCACAGGTTCTTTAACAGAACTTACTACGATCTTAGCGAAGAAAGTAACAGTTGAAGAAATCAATGCTGCAATGAATGCCGCCAGCAACGAAAGTTTTGGTTATAACGTAGATGAAATTGTTAGCTCCGATATTATTGGAACTAACTTTGGTTCTTTATTCGATGCAACACAAACTAAAGTTATTACTGTAGGCGATCATCAATTGGTTAAAACAGTTAGCTGGTACGTTAATGAAATGAGTTATGTATCGCAGTTAGTTCGTACAGTACATCACTTTGCCGACTTAATCAGCAAGTAAATTTTTTAAATCATGCAATGCCCAATAACATACAAATTAATGGAGTTGCAGATTTATAAGATTTCATACATTTTATTTTTCAACCAATAAAATATTCAAAGCTTCCTGAAAAAACAGGAAGCTTTTTTTTACTTATTATTTTAATTAAACGATTACTGTTAAAACGATTATTCTTAAATTAATTTTATAACCAAAAATCATTTAAATTCCGAACATGAATAATTTCAGTACATACAATTTCGCAAATCAAAAAGCATTGGTAAGGGTTGATTTTAATGTGCCCCTGGATGCGGATTTTAATATTACAGATGACACCCGGATGAGGGCAACATTGCCAACCATAAAAAAGATTTTAGCCGATGGTGGAAGCATTATTTTAATGAGTCATTTAGGCCGTCCAAAAGAAGGGCCTTCAAATAAATATTCCTTAACGCATCTTGTTAAACATTTACATTCTTTATTAAATGAGGATGGAGGAAATACAACCAACGTTTTTTTTGCAAACGACTGTATTGGTGAACAGGCTTTTTTAACCGCCAACATGCTGAAAGCCGGTGAGGTATTGCTTTTAGAAAACTTACGTTTTTATAAAGAAGAAGAAAAAGGCGACGAAGCATTCGCTGAAAAACTCAGCAAATTAGGCGATGTTTATGTGAATGATGCTTTTGGTACAGCCCACCGGGCACATGCTTCAACTGCCATCATTGCAAAATATTTTGATGCCGGCAAAAAAATGTTTGGCCTGTTAATGGAAGCCGAAGTTTCGAGTGCAGAAAAAGTAATGCATGCTGCAAAAAAACCTTTTACAGCCATCATTGGTGGAGCAAAAGTTTCCGATAAAATTTTGATAATTGAAAACTTATTGGAACGGGCAACTGATATCATTATAGGCGGAGGAATGGCCTATACTTTTATGAAAGCCCGTGGCGGTAAAATTGGCAATTCGCTTTGCGAAGACGACCGCATGCAAACTGCTTTAGAGATTTTAGAAAAAGCAACACAAAAAAATGTAAGTATACATCTACCCGAAGATTCTGTAATTGCCGATAAATTTGATGCCGCTGCAAATACAAAAATTTGTCCTAGCGATGCTATACCTGATGGTTGGATGGGATTGGATATCGGGCCAAAATCGATTGGTATTTTTTCAGAAGTTATCAGTAATTCAAAAACCATTTTATGGAATGGGCCGATGGGAGTTTTTGAAATGGAGAAATTTCAAAATGGCACAAAATCAATTGCCTTGGCAATAGCCAAAGCTACTGACAACGGTGCTTTCAGCCTGATTGGCGGCGGCGACAGTGTTGCAGCCATCAACCAGTTTCAGCTTACAGATAAAGTAAGTTATGTAAGTACAGGTGGTGGTGCTTTATTGGAATATTTTGAAGGAAAATCATTACCCGGTATTGCGGCTGTAAAGGCCTGATACCAATTGGATATAAAAACATCCATTCATAAACTTAATGATTGAATTGAATTGGAATCAATTAATTTTAATTTCTAAATAAAAAAAATATGAAACGTTCAGGAATTATTCTTTTAGCAGTAGTAGGCGTATTGATACTTTGGAGTATCTCAGTAAGAAACGGATTAGCTACCGCCGAAACAGGTATCAATGGCAAGTGGGGTGAAGTAGAAACACAATTTCAACGCAAAATGAAATTGTATGAAAATGTTATTGCAACCATCAAAGGATCTGCAAAATTTGAAGACACGGTGCTTACAAAAATTGTAGCCATGCGTTCAAGAATTCCAAAAATTGATCCTAACAATACACAAAGCCTTGCAGATGCAAACAGGCAACTCGATCAAATGAAAGGATCCATTTTAAACATCAATGTAGAAGCTTATCCAACCCTGCAAACAACCGGTGCATTCCGTGATTTTCAGGCCCAGATTGAAGGAACCGAAAACAGGGTAACGGTTGCCATACGTGATTGGAACCAGGCAATAACCGATTACAATACCAAACTGGTTAGTTTCCCAGCCAATATGATTGCAGGCCTTTTCGGTTACAAACAAAAAGCAAACTACAAATCGGATGAAGGTGCAAAAGACACTAAAGTAGATTTTGGTAGTTAATCAATTAAAATTAAAACGTGGGCTTATTTTCATTTTTTAAAAGAAAGCAAATAGATTTTTTTACTGCAGAAGAAAGGCAGCAAATAGTAGCAGCTATTTGTACTGCCGAAAAAGCCACCAGTGGTGAAATAAGAATTTTTGTAGAAAGCAACAACCGATTTGTTGACCCTATTGACCGGGCTAAAGAAATATTTTTTAAATTAAAAATGCAGGATACGGCACACCGCAATGCGGTGCTGCTGTACATTGCAATGAAAGATCATCAATTGGCTTTGTTTGCCGATGAAGGCATCTATCAAAAAACCGGCGAAACTTATTGGAATGATGCCGTAAAAAAAATGCTTACCGAATTTTCTAAAGAAAATATCAGCAATGGAATTACACAATGTATCCTTCAAATTGGTGAAACCTTAAAAGAAAAATTTCCTTACGAAGCACTTACCGATAAAAATGAATTGCCCGATGATATTGTATTTGGCAAATAATTCAATAACCATTTTCAATAGCAGCAATAATTAATGAAAAAAATTCTTTCCATATTCCTTTTACAATTTTTTGTAATTGCTGCTTTTTCGCAAACTTCATTTGATGCAAAAGCACTGTTAAAGCCACCCACAGGCAAACAAAAATTAGTAAATGATTTTGCAAATGTTTTAACCCCAGATCAACAACAGGCATTAGAAAATAAACTGGTGCAATTTGATGATAGCAGCAGCACCCAAATTGCGGTAGTTATTGTACCCAATTTGGATGGATACGATGTTGCAGATTATGCAGTACAATTAGGCAGGGCTTGGGGTGTAGGCGGAAAAGAATTTAACAATGGGGTTGTATTGCTAATTTCGAAGGAAGACAAAAAAATTAATATTTCAACAGGCTATGGTGTTGAAGGCGCATTGCCCGATATCACCTGTAAATATATTATTGATGAAATTATCCGGCCTAAATTCAGAGGCAATGATTTTTATGGAGGCATTGATAGAGGAACCGATGTAATTATTCAAGCTGCCCGTGGAGAATATCATGCACCAAAAGATTATCATAAAAAAAACAAAGGTATTTCTCTGGGTAAAATAATTTTTCTGATCATCTTAATGATTTTTATTTTTTCGGCCGGAGGCGGTGGTGGCCGTGGCGGCTCATTTATGAGCAGGCGTGGTTATCGTGGATTAGCCGGCCCACTTTTATTTGGCGGACTTGGCGGAGGTTTTGGAGGAGGCAGTGGTGGTGGAAGTTCGGGTGGCTCTGGCGGTTTTGGTGGTTTTGGGGGTGGCAGTTTTGGCGGTGGCGGTGCAAGTGGTGGATGGTAAAAAAATGCTATTTTTTACTTTACAAAATAGCATCATTTACTGCTGCTGGTTCATGAACCAATTTGTCTATCTGATGAATTCTTACCAGAATTTTTTGCAATTTTTCAATATAATTTTCATCCCTTACAATAAAATCAAGCGCTCCATAATCTAAAGATTTATCGGCAGTAATTACACTACTGGGGCCTGTTATAAATACAACATAAAGATCGGGATTGATATTTTTTATTTGCTTTAAAACAGCCAACCCTTTTGCCGCATTGGTACGATAATCCAATAAAATTATTTTGGGCATTTCATGCAGTTTATTCAAACAACTGTTTTCATTATCAAAACAGGTAACATCTGTACATTTCATATTACGCAAATGCTGTTCGTACATAGCTAAACTGAATAGATCATTATCTACTATAAATAACTTAAGTGCAAAATTTCCTGACATAATTAATTCGTTTTGCTCAATGTTTACCAACTCGATGCCAAAATGCAACGCATTGATAACCACTAATTTTTTTGCATGCAATTTTATTTATTATTCCATAACCTATAAGCGATTCCAAAATCTGGAAATTTTGATTCGATTTATTTTTTCTAAATTGATAAAGTATTGAATTGGCAAACTGGAACCAAGGTTATTAAAAAAGCAACATGAACAAATCGGAAATTGAATTTTTAGCCGGACCACAAAGCAGATGGAAGGAATTTAAATTTACTATTGAAGTTTTTTTTGAATTCCTTAAAGGTTTCAGAGCCTTGCATTTTACAGGCCCTTGTGTAACCATATTTGGCTCTGCCAGATTTTCTGAAGACCATCCAAATTACAAAATAACCGAAGAATTTGCCAGCAGAATTGCCCAACTTGGTTTTACAATTATGACCGGTGGCGGCCCTGGTATTATGGAGGCTGCCAACAAAGGCGCCAAAGCTGTAGGTGGCCGGAGTGTTGGTTGCAATATCGTTTTACCACATGAGCAAACCCCTAATCCATATTTGGATAAATGGGTAAACATAAAATTTTTCTTTGTAAGAAAAACATTGCTGATAAAATACTCTTATGCATTTGTAGTAATGCCCGGCGGCTTTGGCACCGTGGATGAATGTTTTGAGGCACTCACTTTGATTCAAACAAAAATGATTGAAGGATTTCCAATTGTAATTTTTGATAAAGATTTTCACAAGGCCTTATTAGAACATATTGCAAACATGAAAAAGGCAGGCACTATATCAGCGATTGATGATACTTTATACCTCGTAACCGATTCGGTTGATGAAGCGGTAGATTACATAAAAAATAATGCAATCAGTAAATTTAATTTACGGCCCGAAACACCCTACAAGCCATTTAAATGGCTGTACGAAAACAGAATGTAAACTCCCTCTATTTTTAATACCCAGTAAGAAATGATAAAGGTCATACACAACTTTGATGGTTATCATATTTAGATGATTGGGTTCCTGATAAATTTGTACCAAAACAAAAATCATGAACAATCTTTATCAAATGGATAAACCAAGGGCTCGGTTGTATATAAATGAAAACTCAAGTTGGCTTAAAACAATCAGTAACCAAACAGAAGAAATTCCTGCATTGGAAAAATTGTTAGCGGTAAAAAATATTGAATCCAATAACAATCAATCCCAACAAGAAAATACACATTTCCGCAACGCTCTACATCAACAAAAAAATGAAATGCTGCAATTAAATACCGCACTTGATTTACAACAACAGCGTTTAAAAAATGATGCTGAAAAAAAAACTTTATACGATATCGATGCTTTATGCAGTCAGGATATTTTAAGAGATAAAATTAAAGAGATTGAAAAAAAATTTATTGAGCTAAAATGCAATTTCATGAAATACGTTTCTTCTAACATTTAAAATAAAATTGATGACAAAAAATATAGGTAGCATCGACAAAGTACTGAGAATTGAACTGGCAATTGCAATAACTATTGTAGCAGTTTATTTTAAAAGCTGGTGGGGATTACTGGCATTAGTACCATTATTAACAGGGCTGTTTTCGGTTTGCCCTTTGTATTTAATACTGGGTGTTAATACCTGCAATGCTAATCATGCAAAATAATTATTTAAAAAAGCCAGTGGCAAATTGTTGGTTTTTTTAATGCATATGACCCAACGCATAAAAAATAACAACACTCAATTTTATTTTTAAAATAAAAAATATGAAAAAAAGAATAACAACATTTGCAGCGCTGCTAACATTGTTTTTTAGTGCATGCAATAATGAAACTGCAACTACTGCCGGTTCATCAACTGATAGAGTTAGTGCTACAACAGATGGAGGACAATCAAATGTTAAAGATGATTTATCGCAAAAAAATGTGGTAGCCGTGGCCGTTGGCAGCCCAGATCATACCACATTAGTAACCGCAGTAAAAGCTGCAGGCCTGGTAGATGAATTGAGTAATGCAGGCCCCTTTACGGTTTTTGCCCCAACCAATGCAGCTTTTGCAAAACTACCGGCAGGCACTGTTGAAGGATTATTGAAAGCCGATAAATTAGAAGACCTGAAAAATATTTTACAATACCATGTTTTTATTGGCACCTTAAAAACTGATATGATGCAGGATGGTCAAATTCTTGGACAGGTTAATGGTGACAATGTAACTGTAACAATAAAGGATGGCAAATACATTTTAAACGGAACTGCAACCATCATTGCATCCATACCTGCAAGCAATGGAATTGTACATGTTATTGATGGCGTACTATTACCTCCACCTGCAAAATAAAATTCTTATGTTGGCAAGAATAAGATGCATAATTATGAGATCGTATTTTTAAAGAGGCTGTCTCATAAGCCCAAAAAATAACCGCAGAGACGGAGAGACGCAGATTTTACAGGTTGAATAAACTTTATTTCTCTGCGCCTTTGCGTCTCCGCGGTTAAAAAAGACACTTTTGAGACAGCCTCTTTAATTTAATAAAGATTTACCGGGATTTAATTTCAACATCATTACAATGGCAATGGAATAGGCTCTTTCTTTTGCTAAATTTGCTTTTTCTCCAATAAATATTTCATCAACGGTGGCATTAAAATATCCAAGCCAGGTATCAAACTGCAATTTTTTTAACGGGCTTATTTTTACAAGCGCTTTATGTTTTTCCATCGGATTGCCGGTATAGCTGCCGGTATAAAATAAAATATTTTCCCAAAACAGGTACATGGTTTCTAAGTGCTCATCCCAATGTTTAAGTACGTGTTTAAAATAGGGTAACAATAAATCATCAGTCAATACTTTTTTATAAAAACTGTTTACCAGTAATTTGATGTCTTCTTTATTTTCAATATCATGTTTCATGTAAGCATTATTTAATCACAAATCTTTCCGGTTAAATTTTCGTATGGCCCAATAAGCCGGCAATAATATCCAACCTGACATTACAATTGCAATTGCTGCAATTCCGGCTGTACTTCCAAAAAACATTTTAAAAACGGCGCCGGTATAACCCATCATGGCTGCAACATCCATTTGTAACAATACCATAATTCGCCCCATATCAATTGGGTTCAGCATGGTTAAAACAATCGATGTTTTTTCCAATGGATAATCCTGAAACTGAAATAAAAGGAATAAAATAATGCCATCAAAAATAATGGCAAAATAAAACCACAGTAAAATACTCATCCCAATTCCCTTCGCTTTATCTCTGATTAAAACACTGCCTAACAAAGCCAGTGAAACAAAAACTGCCGTTAATATTATTGCAACAATCACCAAAATAAATCCGGTTAAAGTGGGTTCGTAAATAAACACGGGTACTCCTATTCCAATAAAAACTGAAATCACCAAGGATGCCAGCAAACCTGTATAAACACTGCTTAACAGCGTTACACGTTTTATTGGCTGGCATACCAACAACTCTAAAAACTCATTAGAATTATAAATGTAAATGGTAGAAAAAATGATGCTGATTAAAGGCACAATTATTAATACAATATTTAGCAAGCCCAATAATCCTTTCGACGAATTATCTTCCAAATTAAAAAAGCTAACTGCAATCAAAAATAAAAAAAACGTATAGCCCAGTACGATCCGGTTTTTTAATATATCCAACATCACATATTTAATTATCTTTTTCATATCAGGTATTTTTTTTCATGATGCTTGCAATGGCTTTTGATAAACGCTGTTCACCGGTACTCTCCTGTAACTGTTGAAAAGGTTGATGAAATAACAATTTACCTTCGTTCAAATACAATACTTCACTTACCATTTCATCCATGTCACTCAACACATGCGATGTGATTAAGATGAGTTTGCCATTTGCTTTTTCTTTAGCAATTTTTTCTTTTAAAATTTCGGTAGATACCGGATCCAACCCTGCTGTTGGCTCATCCAAAATCAATACAGCAGGGTTAAACAAAAAAGCCAGGCAGGCACCAACTTTTTGCCGGGTACCACCCGATAAAGTCCGCATTCTTTTATCCAATAAACTGTCCAATCCAAATAAATAAATCAATTCGTCATCAATCCTACTGTTCGTTTTTTTCCGGATATCTTTCATCATATCAAAAATCTGGGCAATCGTCATATTATCTGGAAACCGCCCTGTTTGCGGCATGTAGCCAATATCAGAACGGTAAGAACAATCTTTTGAAATATTTTTTCCATTAAAAGTTATAAAGCTACTATCGGCCACAACCATACCCAATAAACATTTTATAAAAGTAGTTTTGCCCGATCCATTAGGCCCAATCAATGCAATGCATTGCCCCTTGTTACAAGTAACGCTGATATTATCGAGCGCCTGCAGCTTGCCAAATTTTTTGTTGATATTAGTGGCTATAATCATTGATAAAAAGGTTTCATTAATGGAACATTATCAAGCAGGTTTACCGGGGTTAAAGATGGAATCATTTTTTCGGCTTTATCCATCAAGGTTACTATCATACTGCGTAATAAAATTGCGGTGGATGGATTTTTTTCTACCACCATACTAAACATACTTATCGGATGATAAGGCACATCGCCGGTTCCATCCCGGTTTAAATCGTAGCCTTCGTATTTATCCCAGTAATTACTATTGAAGGTATTTAAACTTACAGATCCGTTGGTGGTAACATCGAATGTGTTTGCAATAAAATTATTTTTTGTTACTTCAATATCGATGCAGTTTGCCGAAACTTTAAAAGCCCAGCCATTTTTTATAAATTGATTATTGGTAATTTTTATACGGCTGGTTCCTTCCATATATACTGCCGATG
>JANPAP010000226.1:0-10477 GCA_031429975.1 Chitinophagaceae bacterium | reverse complement strand
GTAGCCTTAAATTGTTGTATTTTTTGTTGAATTGAATCCAGATCTCCTGCAACTACGGCTAATCTGTTTTCAATAGAAGCCAGTGTATTTCTTACCAAGCTGTTTTTTTCTGCAACGGATGACTGGTTATAATAATAAATTAACGCATTCAAAATATGTTCTGCCCTTTCAGGTATTTCATCTGTAAATTTCAATTCTAAAATACTTGATAATTTACTACTAACTGAAACACTTAAGGAGCCAAGAATACTTCCAGATACATTTTTAATTTTCTTTAATTCAAAATAGTATGGTTTAATTTCTGAAGGCGGATAATAATAAGGATTAGGTACAAATTTTAAATCACCATAAGGCGTTTTAAGCCATTCATTAATACTTCCTGTAAATGAATTATTAAGGGTAACTGTGTTGTTTTCTTTATTAAACTTCAATAATATTTTTTCGTAAGATTTTATTTTATTTGGATGCTTGTGCATTACTATAACAGGCGATGAAATATAAGCCGATTGAAACCTTAATTTACCTTCTTGCGAAATAGGGGCATATAAGTGTAGATTGGCTACAACACTATCTATTAGGGATTTTGATTGTAGGATTTCTGTTTCGTTTTCAATAATTTTTTTTGTACTGATAATATCAAGCGACTCCATCAGTTTGGAATCTTCATACCCTTTTTTTTCATCCTTAATTATCATGGATGCACTTGCAGAATATTTTGGAATTGTATACCGTAAATAAAAATATGCTGCACCTGAAGCAAGTACAATAAAAATTAAAAATAATGGCCAGTAACTTAAATAACCAATTAACAATTGGCTTAGTTGGTTATCTTCTTTTTGTGGTTGATTTTTAACGGTTCTTGATTGCATTTTTATTATTAATGTTTTTATCTAAAAATTCTGTCTAAGATTATAACTATTACAGATATTGAACTTAATAAGGAAGGTAGTATAATCCTGTTTTTACTTACACTGGCTTCTTTGTTTTTATTTGGCTCTACATAAACAATATCGTTGGGCTGCAGGTAATAATAAGGCGATTGTAAAAAAGTACTCGAATTAAGGTTGATGCGTTTTACAATTTTCTTGCCTTCAATTTCCCTTATCAACATTACATTGTCTTTTTTACCAAATGCAGTAATATCGCCTGCCACTCCTAATGCTTTTAATAAAGAAATTTTTTCGTTAGGTACATTTATTACTGTTGGCTTTCCAACTTCACCCATAATTGTAACTTCAAAATTCATGAATCGAACATTTACAATTGGTTCAATTAACAACTTTTTGTCAATAATTATTTTTGTTAAGTAATCTTTCAATTGCATTTTCGTCATACCTTCTGCCTTAATAAAACCTAACATCGGCATTTGAATTTCGCCATCAGCATTTACTAAATAACCCGAAGATTCTGTTCTGCTTCCAGATGATGAAATGGAAGAGCTTACATAATTATTGGTAACATTAAATATTTTGGATGCTTCTTCACTTAAGCTTGAAATCTGGATATTTAATAAATCGTTTTTTTGGATGTGGTGTTCTGTGTTATCCTCATTATTAGATAGCAATACTGTTTCATTGATATCATTAAAATAAGTAACCTTTTTTGTATCGTAACAGGAGGTACATAAATATAAGAAAGGACAGATTAGCAGCAATTTTGTTACACTTCTAAACATACAGTTATTTTAAATGGGGTTAATAATTAATTTATTTAACGTAAAACTATCATTGAATCTTGTATAGCAAGACTGAAAAAAACAATAAAAAACCAAATCGGATACAATTGTCAATAATTTATTAGCAGTATTTAGCATAGTAAATTCAAATTGAAAATAGTTGGAATTAGTTTTTGTATCCTATTTAATTGGCTATTTACATTTAACCTTAAAATATTTACAAGTTTGAAAAACCTTTATTACTTCCTCAATTTAGTAAAACTTAAGTAATGTTTTTAAATCAGTTTCAAAAACTAGGGTCACTTAGTTTTGTAACAATGCCATTGCTTTACTAATCGCATCATCATTTTTATTTGCCAGTTTATAATATCCTGAATTATTCCATATTTGCCTGGCAATGGCAGTTTTTAATCTGTACTGAATAACCTCATGTTGTTTTGGAACAATGTTTTCAATATTAATAGAATCTTTTTTTGCTGCATTTACAAACTGCTTCCAGTCATCTTCGGTTAAATTAAATGCTGCTGCAAATTGTTCAATAGTTTTAAAAGCCTTTAGTGCTGTTTTATTTTTTATAAAATACCGGTAAGCAAAATTCCCGAAAATCCCTTTTTCGTGAAGTTGCATAAGTTCAATGCTGTATTTACTGGTATCATTTGGCACAAAAACATCTGGCGTAATGCCACCGTTTCCAAAAACTATTTTACCACTGATGGTTTTAAAAGCTTTGCTACTGTCATTTTTAACCGAATCTTTATTAATCGTTTCTCCATCATGAAACCTGTTGACAATATCGTTATAGTATGCTTTTTCTCCGTTTAAGTAGGGACGTTGAATACTTCTTCCAATGGGTGTATAATATCGGGCAACGGTTAGCCTTAAAGCACTGCCATCACTCAAATCGTATTGTTCCTGCACCAACCCTTTTCCAAAACTGCGCCGTCCAATAATGGTGCCCCGGTTCCAGTCTTGCAATGCACCTAATACAATTTCACTGGCGCTTGCAGTTCCTTCATCAGCTAAAACAACTAAGCTGCCTTTTTCAAATAATCCCTCTCTTTTACATCGGTATTCTTTTTTAGGAAAATGACTTCCTTCGGTATAGGTAATCAATTTATCACCGTCTAAAAATTCATCAGCAATTTCAGCCGCTTGATCCAAAACGCCGCCACCATTGCCTCTCAGGTCGAAGATGAGTTTTTTTAATCCCCGGTGTTTTAATGTATCTAATGCTTCCATAAATTCACGGTAGGTTATCTGGGTAAATTTATTAAGGCGGATATAGCCAATTTCATTCGTCATCATATAACTGGCATCAACACTGCTTATGGAAATGAAACCACGGGTAATGTCGAAATTTTTTATGCTGCCATTTCTTAAAATCTGCAGGGTTACTTTGCTGTTGTTGGAGCCTCGTAAATTTTTCTTTATTTTTTCAGCAGTTATTTTTTTACCAGCAACAAGGCTGTCGTTCACTTTAATTAATTGATCGCCGGTTTGTAAGCCTGCTTTAAAACTGGGCCCATTGGGAACAACATTGAGTATATTAATTGTGTCTTCAATAATGCTGAATTCAACCCCAATGCCAAAAAAGTTTCCAGCTAAATCATTATTTACACCCTGAAGTTCTGTAGCTGAAATTAATGAAGAGTGTGGATCTAGTTTGCTTAAAATGGCTGCTATTGCTGTATCGGTTAATGAAGCCAGTTTTACTTCATCAACATATTTGTTATTTACTAAACTTAATATTTCCTGCAAAGGATGTTGTTTGTCAATCGAAAAATAACTTTTCCCCGGAATGCTGTCTCTCATTCTGTAACCGATTAGCATGCCTAAAATCATGGTAATACTAAATAACAACGGCAGCCAAACTTGTAGTTTCTTATTCATAGTTTTATTGTTGGCACGAAAATAAATGAAATATCACGAAAGCGGTTGGAGGTATTTGTTAACTGCTAAGATTATCCTTAGCAATAGTTTAATAATAAAAGAAGTTTTCTTTTATCTATCCTTAAATAAATTTAATTTGGGTTGATTTTTTAAAATATAAATAATGGCAATAAAATTAATAGCTGACAGTGGATCTACAAAAGCAAGTTGGTGCTTGTTGGATGGGAACAAGAAAAAAATAATAAGTACCCAGGGTATCAGCCCTTATTTTCTTTCGCAGGTTCAAATTCAAATTATAATTGAAAACGAATTAAAACCCAAATTGAAAGGGATTGAACCTGCCGAAATTTATTATTACGGAACCGGCTGCAGTAATCCCGAAAATATAAAAGCAGTAAAGCAATCTTTAAAAAAAATATTTCCTGCTGCAAAAATTGCAGTTGATCATGATTTAATGGGTGCCGCAAAAGCCCTTTGTGGAAATGAAAAAGGCATTGCCTGTATTTTAGGCACCGGCTCCAATTCCTGTTATTATAATGGTAAACGCATTGTAAAAAACAATCCGGGTATTGGATTTATTTTAGGCGATGAAGGAAGCGGTGCTTACCTGGGTAAAAAAGTGGTGCAGCATTTTATGTACAATACTTTTGATGAAGATCTTATGGATCGGTTCAATGTAAAATACAATACCAATGCAATTGAAATTTTGGAAGCGGTTTATAAAGGCCCTTTACCAAACAGGTACCTGGCAAATTTTACCGCTTTTTTAGTTGAAAACCGGGGCCATTTTATGATTGAAAATATTATTGAAGATGGGCTCAATGATTTTTTCTTTAATCATCTTTATAAATATAAAGAGGTATGGACACATCCGGTTCACTTTATCGGCAGTGTGGCTTTTGGGTTTAAAGATGTATTAAAAGAAATTTGCCATAGCTACGAAATGCAATTGGGTAAAGTGTTACAGCAACCCATGGATGGGCTGATAAAGTATCATGATTATTAAAAATTAATAAAAAATAAGGATGTTTTTTTTAAATATATATTGGCTATTTAAAAATTCTTGTTAGTATAAATCAAGTTCATTAATTTACAGTTGAAATTTATCTAAAACTATTTTTTATGAAATGTAAAATTCTACTCTCCGCAACACTAATTTCTGCAAGTTTTATTGCAACCGCACAAGATGCCAACAAAACTTTTGCCATTACCGGTAAAAGCAATAACAATTTTTTATGGGCCGATATCAAACAGATTGATTTGAATTCTGGTAAAGTGGTGAAAACTTTGTTTGAATCCGACAAGACCGCTTTTAAAATTTCAACTCTTGATAACAGTTTGGATGGAAAAATGCTTTCGCCAAACCCAACCAGTTTTGGAGTAGCTGCCTGTGCATTAGATGCCAATCATAACCGTTTGTATTTTTCTTCCATGCACTTTGCTGATATCCGTTATTTGGATTTAAGTAAAAGCGATGCCGAATTTACAATTGTAAAAAAGAATTTAATTCCATTAAAAAATGGGTTGGTTTATCAGCCCGAAGAAAACCAGATTACCCGTATGGTAATTGCTGCTGATGGTAATGGATATGCTTTAACCAATGATGCCAACCACCTGATTCGTTTTACAACGGGCAGAAATGTTGTAGTTGAAGACTTGGGAAATATTGTTGATGCCGAAAGTAATAAAGGCTTTTCGGTGCATAACAAATGTACCAGTTGGGGCGGCGATATGGTAGCCGATGCATTTGGAAAACTGATTGTAATTTCTGCAAACCACAATGTTTACAGCATTGATGTAAAAACAAGGATAGCAACATTTACCGGAACCATTACAGGCTTGCCGGTTAATTATACAACCAATGGCGCTGTTGTTAGTGCTGATGGTAATTTAGTTGTTAGCAGTGCCAATGTTTTTGATGGGTTGTTTAAAGTAAACTACAAAGATTTAAAAGCTGAAAAAGTGGTAACCGACGAAACAACTTTTAATGCATCTGATTTGGCAAATGGAAATTTTCTGTTGCAAAAAGAAGCCGATGCCAGTTCTAAATTTGATGTTTCAAAATCTGTTTTGCCTGCATTTACAGAAGCTGCTGATTCAAAAGTTTATCCAAACCCTGCAACAACAGAAGAGTTTAATGTTTTATTCGATAAGCAAAAAGCAGGTAAGTATACCATGCTGTTTACCGATTTGGCAGGCAGGGCATTGTTTTCAAAAGTGGTTAGCATTTCCAAATCTGGCCAGGTAGAAAATGTAAGATTAATCAACAAAACACCTAAAGGAACGTATCTTTTAAAAGTGTATAACGAATACAAGCAGTTGGCTTTTTCCGAAAAAGTAATGCTGCAATAATTTAATATTATGGGTTGTAAAAACGAAAGCTCCACATTGTGGGGCTTTTGTTTTTTGTACAATTAAATTGAAAAATATATAAATTGCTATCAGTTAAATTTGCAAAAAAATAGGTTTATAAATACCTTGAAATGTAATGCAGGATATTGAACCATATTTTAACTGGCGGCATTTATACATAGCCGAAGAAGACCGTCAGTCGCCGTTTTACGGCCGACAGTATAATGATTTTGAATACTCATTAACCATTTATAATTATTATATCCATCCACAATGGGATGAGTTTGGCAGCCGCACTTTATACATAAAAATTCTTTTTGTAGATTATGAACAATCTTATGCAATTATTGAATTGATAGGCGAATGGAACGATGCCATTGAAAATGATATCATGACAATGAGAAGGGATATTACCGACGAAATGTATAAAGCCGGCATTACAAAATTTATTTTCATTGCCGAGAATGTTTTAAACTTTCACAGCAGCGACGATAGTTATTACGAAGAGTGGCGGGAGCAATTAGAAGACGAGGGTGGTTGGGTAGTAATTCTAAATATGCCGCAGCAAAGCCAATATGATTTTAAAAAATCAAGACTTACCAATTATGTAGCCTTAATGGATTTTCCGGAATGGCGTTCCTTAAAACCCGAGTTGGTTTTTTATAAAGTAGATAACTGGATTTTAAAGCAACTTGGCTAGTGTGAATGGAGATCAATTTTAAATGCAAATAAATTTTCACTATCAAATAGTTTATGCCTTTCCTTACGTATTTTTGTTTCAACTTACAAATTCAATAACTGTTTTATGACCTGGAAATCTTTCTTTACATCTTCAATCGGAAAAAAATTTGCAATGGGGCTTACCGGCCTTTTTTTAATAACCTTTTTAGTTGTTCATTGTGCCATTAATTCCATGATATTTTTTATGGATGGCGGGCAAACCTTTAATCATTGGGCGCATTTTATGGGCAGTAATTTAATTATCCGTACCATGGAAATTGGATTGTTTGCCGGATTACTGGTACATATTATTCAAGGTTTAATTTTGTGGTCGCAAAACAGAAATGCCCGTCCAATAAAATATCATAAGGTTGATGCATCCAGCAACAGCAAGTGGTACAGCCGCAGTATGGGTTTGTTGGGCACCTTACTTTTGTTGTTTTTAATCATGCACATTTATCATTTCTGGACACCTTCCAGGTTGGGCGGTATTGGTAGTATAAAGGCTTTAGAAGAAACCAGTCTTGCAGATTATGCCAACCAACCGGTTCATAATTTATATTTACAAATGCAGCAGGTGTTTGAAGGGAATTTACTGGTAGTGTTGTTGTATGTATTGGGTGTTGTTTCCTTAGCATGGCATTTAATGCATGGCTTTCAAAGTGCGTTTCAAACCTTTGGTATTAATCACAAACGTTACACACCAATTATAAAATCATTGGGTGTAGCCTTCTCTATAATTGTTCCATTAATTTTTGCCTTAATGCCCATTGCATTTTATTTAAAATGGTTGCAATAAGCAGTTAAGTTTTCAACAATTATTTTGGTTTTCAAAATAAAATCAATCAAAAAAGTTTAACCTTCAATTTATAAATACCATGTCATTAGATTCAAAAATACCTGCTGGCCAAATGCATGAAAAGTGGAACGATTATAAGGGCCATGTAAAGCTGGTAAATCCTGCCAACAAACGTAAGATTGAAGTGATTGTTGTAGGTACCGGTTTGGCCGGTGCATCTGCAGCAGCGTCTTTAGGCGAAATGGGGTATCAGGTAAAAGCATTTTGTTTTCAGGATAGTCCACGAAGGGCTCATAGCATTGCAGCACAGGGTGGTATTAATGCAGCAAAAAATTATCAAAACGACGGCGACTCTGTTTTCCGTTTATTTTATGATACCGTTAAAGGCGGCGACTACCGTGCAAGAGAAGCCAATGTGCACCGGCTGGCAGAAGTAAGTGCTGCCATCATCGATCAATGTGTGGCGCAAGGTGTTCCTTTTGCAAGAGAATATGGCGGCTTGTTAAGCAACCGTAGTTTTGGTGGAACCCAGGTGCAGCGTACCTTTTATGCCGCCGGGCAAACCGGACAGCAATTATTGTTAGGTGCTTACAGTGCATTGGAAAGACAAATAGCGTTGGGCAATGTAACCATGTACAACCGGCACGAAATGTTGGATGTTGTGATGATTGATGAAAAAGCAAGAGGCATTATTGCCCGGGATTTAATTACCGGAAAACTCGAACGTCATTTCGGCCATGCGGTACTGTTATGCACCGGCGGTTATGGCAATGTATTTTATTTAAGTACCAATGCCATGGGCAGTAATGTTACGGCTGCATGGAAGGCACATAAAAAAGGCGCCTTTTTTGGCAACCCTTGTTTTACACAAATTCATCCTACCTGTATACCGGTTAGCGGCGAGTACCAAAGTAAACTAACGTTGATGAGTGAGAGCTTACGCAACGATGGCCGAATTTGGGTGCCAAAGAAAAAAGATGACAACCGTAAAGCGGTGGATATTCCCGAAGAAGAAAGAGATTATTATTTAGAGAGAAGGTATCCTGCATTTGGAAACCTGGTGCCAAGAGATGTGGCATCGAGGGCTGCAAAAGAAAGATGTGATGAAGGTTTTGGCGTCGGCACCACCAAGTTGGCGGTGTATCTCGACTTTAAAGATGCAATAAAAAGATACGGAAAAATTGAAGTTGGAAAAACCGGTAATGATACGGCAGATGAAGCAACCATTATTCAAATGGGAAAAGATGTGGTAAAAGAAAAGTATGGTAACCTGTTTGAAATGTATGATAAAATAACCGGCGAAAATCCTTACGAAATGCCGATGCGTATTTATCCATCGGTGCATTATACCATGGGTGGCTTGTGGGTAGATTACGAATTGCAAACAACCGTAAAAGGCCTGTATGCCTTGGGTGAAGCCAACTTCAGCGATCATGGTGCAAACCGTTTAGGCGCTTCGGCATTGATGCAGGGATTGGCCGATGGATATTTTGTAATTCCTTACACACTGGGTAATTATCTGGCCGATGAAATTCGTACCGCCGTTATTCCTACAACGCATGAAGCTTTTGAAGCAACAGAAAAAGCCGTGAGTGACCGCATCAATACTTTGATGAATATCAAAGGAACAAAAACGGTAGAAAGTTTTCATAAGCGGTTAGGAAAAATTATGTGGGATAAATGTGGCATGGCCCGAAATGAAAAAGGATTGACAGAAGCCATCGCAGAAATTCAAGCATTGAAAAAAGAATTCTGGAGCGATGTAAGAATACCTGGCGAAATAAATGCAACCAACCCGGAGCTGGATAAGGCCGGAAGGGTAGCCGATTTTATTGAGTTAGGCGAATTGATGTGTAAAGATGCATTGAACCGCAAAGAGAGTTGTGGCGGACATTTCAGAGAAGAGTCGCAATCGGAAGATGGCGAAGCAAAAAGGGATGACGACAATTTTAGTTTTGTATCTGCATGGGAATACAAAGGCGAAAGTGATTGGAGCTTGAATAAAGAACCTTTAACTTTTGAAATTGTAAAACCAACACAACGTTCTTATAAATAAAAGTGTAAGCTGATTCTTTTAATCAGCAATTATAAAAGTATGTAAGCATTATGGAACATTACAGCATGAACCTCACACTGAAAGTGTGGAAACAAAAAAACACTAAAACAGGTGGCAGTTTTGAAACTTACCAGGTAAAAGATATTTCTTCCGAAATGTCTTTTCTCGAAATGTTTGATGTGTTGAATGAGCAATTGATAACAGCAGGTAAAGACCCCATTGCCTTTGATCACGATTGCAGGGAAGGTATTTGCGGCATGTGCAGTATGTATATTGATGGCCGGGCACATGGTCCCTGGACAAAAAATACAACCTGCCAGTTACACATGCGTGCTTTTAAGGATGGCGATACCATTGTGGTAGAACCATGGCGTTCCGCTGCTTTTCCGGTTATAAAAGATTTAATGGTTGACCGTGGTGCCTTTGACAGGATTATTCAGGCAGGTGGATTTATATCTGTAAATACCGGTAATGCGGTTGATGCAAATGCTTTACCCATTGATAAAAAAAATGCAGATACTGCTTTTGATGCAGCATCCTGCATTGGTTGTGGTGCCTGTGTTGCGGCTTGTAAAAACAGCAGTGCCATGTTATTTGTAAGTGCTAAAGTTTCGCAACTGGCGTTGTTGCCACAGGGACAACCGGAAAGAGAATCACGAGTATTAAATATGGTGGCACAAATGGATAAAGAAGGTTTTGGTAATTGTACTAATACGTATGCCTGCGAGGCTGAATGCCCCAAAGGAATTTCTGTATCCAACATTGCAAGAATGAACAGAGAATATTTAAAAGCAGGGTTAAGTACAGAACAGTAAAGGCAATCAGCTTATAAAATATTAACCTTCTGTACCGGAAGGTTTTTTTATGCAATTAAACTAGGTTTTTCGCCTTGTACATTTATTAGTAATTTTAGCTTTACTAATTCCAAAGCGCTATTGAACCTTAAAAGGATATACTTACTCCTGCTTTTTATTTTCTTTGTGCA
>JANPAP010000225.1:0-1956 GCA_031429975.1 Chitinophagaceae bacterium | reverse complement strand
CTACCGGCAATAAAAAACCGGTTGTAGGTTTTATTGCTGGCCAAACAGCGCCTCCCGGACGCCGTATGGGACATGCTGGCGCCATCGTAGGTGGGGCAGATGATACAGCCGCAGCAAAGATGAAGATCATGGCTGAGTGTGGCATTCATGTAGTTGACAGCCCTGCGGATATTGGCAAAAAAATGGCCGAAGTAATGAGCAAATAAATTTCAAAATAATATTTCTACCCGGCTTTTTGCCGGGTTTTTTATGGGCTATCGGCTGCATAGCTTTATTCAGCAGCAGTTCCGGCTATCCATTACAAGTCCGGCACAGGCCATTCCACAAATCCTCACCGGGCTTTCCATTGCTATCCGGCAGCCATTTTTTTTAATCAATAATTCAGCATCCTTGATAAACTAACAATTGTTGGTTAACTTTAAAACTGTTGACTGGATTACCAGAAACCATTCTTCACTATCCAATAATTTTATTATGCAGCAAACCAACAGCCATCATGGCGAACGCTGGAAAGACGTTCAATTTGATTTTGAATTTACAAACGACTACCGCCTTCAGGTTTCCAACTATGGCCGGCTAAGAACTTTTAATAAAGTATCTGATGGTAATATTATTAATGGATCCATGATAAATGGTTATCGCATCATCAGGCTAAAGTTTTTTAAACTCCGGGATGAGAAATTGCAAAACAGGTTGGAGGCTTTACAAAAACAGGTTTTTAAAATGACTAAAAAATTAAAAGCGCAAAAAGAAAATAAGGAAAGCAAAAAAATGATTGCTGAAACATCGGCATTGCTGGACGATATGAAAAAAAAGCTGAGTAAAAAATTTAAAGATGATGAAAAAAACAGAACCATTCACTATCATTCTTTGGTTCACCGGCTAGTTGCTACTTATTTTTTAAAAGCTCCAACAGCATTGCAAACAATCGTTGCCCACCTGGATTATGACAAATTAAATAACCGGTCAAACAATTTAAAATGGATGAAACCCGAAGTAAATTACAAACATCAGCAAGGCAGCCCATTTGTAATGGAAGAAAAAATTGAAAGGCACCATCGCAGAAAAGAAAATTCAAAGGCAACAAAACTTTCGGTTACAAAAGTAATGTTGATGAAAAAATTACTCAATCAATATAAACCAATAAAACAATTAGCAAAGCAATTTAAAGTAACCGAAACGCAGATATACCGTATAAAGCGTGGCGAAAACTGGGGCGAAGTTGAAGCTGCAACATAAAATAATTGGATTGTTTTAAAACAAAAATGCCGGCAAAATTTGCCGGCATTTTTTAAATGTATTTATAAGTTTTTATTGAATAATTACAAAGGAATCATGCAATAAATTATCCTTACTAATTACAGTTATAAAGTATCTGCCCGAAGGATAATTTTGGGTGTTAATCTTAATATTATTAGTAGCAACCGTTATATTTTTTCTAAAGATTTCCTTGCCACTGATATCGGTAATTTTTAACTGGCTGTTTGCTGGCAATAGGTGTTGTAATAAAACAGTCATTTCATTTACCGCCGGATTTGGGTAAATGCTGATGCCGCCATTTTTAGGATTGATCCTAACGGGTACAATATTGCTATAAGTAAATACAGCGTCAATATCAACCATCTTTAATCGGTAATAAATAATTTTAGCGTCTGGTAAATTCTGATCCGTTAAAGTATAATTACTTAATTGACGGCCTGGAATAGTGGCAATTTTTGAAAAATTTGTGCCATCAATACTTCTTTCAATCTCGTACTGTTTAAAATTTAATTCCCGGGTAATGCTCCATTTTAAATCAACAGCATTATTATTTTTTACAGCATTAAAGTCGGTTAAAATTACAGGTAACAATCCGGTACATTGCCATATCAGTTCCACAAACTCCGGATGATCAATGAATGGATTACGGTTATTTTGAAAACCATAAACTTTATTGTTACGGATAATTTCTTTTTG
>JANPAP010000224.1:0-5614 GCA_031429975.1 Chitinophagaceae bacterium | reverse complement strand
AATAATATTATCGTCATCCGATTTTACAATACCGAAAACTTTTGCCTGTGCCGATGTTGATTGCACTGTAAAAACAGTTAATAATACACTGGCAAAGCCATAAATAAATAATTGCTTCATAATTATTAGAATTAATGTTGAGATAGAATATTGGAGATTCTTAGAAGTGGATTGCAATGGCTTTGATAATGGCAAAGTAATAAAAAATATAGTTATAAGTCTAATAAAATATAGCTGCCATACAAAATAAACACAAAACTTCTCTGTAGTTTTCTATATTTCAATACAGTCAATTCCCTTAATTTCACTTTCTAAATTTCAACAAAAATTTTAAAGCAATGAATTTTTCAGCACAACAAATAGCCGGTATTGTAAACGGCACAATTGAAGGAAATCCGGATGTTTCGGTAAGTAAATTATCAAGGATTGAAGAAGGGGTTCCGGACTCAATTTCGTTTTTATCAAATCCAAAATATACCCAGTATTTGTACAATACAAATGCAGCAATAGTAATTGTAGACAAGAGTTTGGAACTAACAGCAGCCGTAAAGCCAACACTGATAAGGGTTGAGAGTGCCGCAGCCGCTTTTGCTGCCTTACTGGAAATGTACAACCAGGTAAAGCTGAACAAAAAAGGGATTGCAAAAATCTGTTCCATTTCCGAATCGGCAACTTTAGGAAATGATATTTATGTGGGCGATTTTGCTGTAATTGGCGACCATGTAAAAATAGGCAACAATGTAAAAATTTATCCGCAGGTATACATTGGCGACAATGCTGTTATTGGTGATAACACAACGATTTTTGCTGGTGTAAAAATATATTCTGAAACACAGATTGGTAAAAATTGTATCATTCATTCGGGCACTGTAATTGGCAGCGACGGGTTTAGATTTAATCCGGAAAGTGATAACAAAAAAGTGCCGCAAATTGGCAATGTAATAATTGAAGATGATGTGGAGCTGGGTGCCAATTGCGCCATCGACAGGGCCACACTGGGTTCTACCATTTTACGAAAGGGCGTTAAATTCGACAACATGATTCACATTGCACACAATGCCGAAATTGGCGAGGGTACTTATTTTGCTGCACAAAGTTTGGTTGGCGGCTCCACCAAGGTTGGAAAAAATTGTATGATTAGCGGACAGGTTGGAATGGTTGGACATTTAACCATTGCCGACAATACATCCATGACAGCACAAACCGGCATTTCAAAAAGCATTACCAAACCCGGTGAAACTTATATGGGTTCTCCTGCATTTGAAATTGGCAAGTACCGCAAAACTTATATCCATTTCCGCAATCTGGAAACGCTTGTAAAAAGGGTTGAAAATTTAGAGAAAAACAATAAATGATAATTTGTTTTTTACATTTATCATGCTTTTTAAAATGTCGATTATAAAAATCCATTGTCTGGTTTAACCGTTAATTTATTTTTTAATAAAACTTAAAACCAACTGTTATGACAAAAAAAATGTTCCTATTTTTTGCGGCTGTTTATTTTGTTTCCATTTTACAATTTTGCAATAATCAACCTGTAAAAGAACCTACTACCGAAGTTTCAACAAAAACCAGTGTGGAAGACCCTTTAAAAAAAGGGGAATACCTGGTAAGTATTTTGGGCTGCGACGATTGCCACAGTCCCAAAAAAATGGGGGCTAATGGCCCTGAATTAATTGCCGAATTAAGGCTTTCCGGCCACACTGCTAACACTCAATTGCCGCCGGTTGATGCAGCCAATATTACCAAAAACGGATGGATTTTATTTTGGGCCGATCTTACAACTACCATTGGCCCTTGGGGTCAATCGTATGCTGCCAATATTACCAGCGATGCAACAGGTATTGGCACCTGGACAGAAGATCGTTTTAGCAAAGCAATGAGAGAAGGGAAATTTGGAGGCATGGATGATGGCCGCCCCATTTTACCGCCCATGCCTTGGCAAAGTTTTAAAAATTTAACGGATGAGGATTTAAAAGCAGTTTTCACTTATTTAAAATCTACGAAGCCGGTAAAGAATGTTGTAGCTCCACCCAAATTAAATGCTCCGCCAAAAAGTTAATACAATTTCCTAACAAAATACTGAAAGAGGCTGTCTCAAAACTGTCTTTTTTAACCGCGGAGACGCAAAGGCGCAGAGAAATAAAGTTTATTCAACTAGTAAAATCTGCGTCTCTCCGTCTCTGCGGTTATTTTTTGAGCTTATGAGACAGCCTCTTTTTGAACTTAATTATAAGGAGTCACTAATCTTTTATAAACTTACCTAACTTTTTACCGGCAACAGCATAGCATTCTGCAATTCTATCACCCGTAGCATAATCATTACCGCCAAAAGTTCTGCCCGGTGCATTTTTTACAGATATAACTGCAATCACTTTTTTTCTGTTTGCAGTTTCTACAATGGTAACTTCTGCATCAATTTCTGCATTTTTTCGTGTTACATAAATATTATACCCGGGTTCAGTAGTAGTAGTGTGAAATATAATTGTGTATTTGGCATCGGCCTTTACGTTCATATCAGTTGATTTTTCAAACAGGTCAATAAATTTTGGTTCAAACACCATCTTTCTGTCAGAAATCCAGTTCTTGGCCCAGCTATCACCTCTGCCTGGTTCTTTAGCATTATATTCTGACTTTTTCTTTTCTATGTATTCTGATTCATGTTCAAATTTACCAACCGACATTTCATTGTATGTAAACTCTATATTTATAGATGTTTCGCTTTTTAAAACCGATATATCTCCTTCAGTTGTTTTAATTCTTTGTGCATTAATAGTAAGGGCAACAAATAGCAAAACCCCAGTTGCTGAAAACTTAATAAATGATCTCATTTTAATAATGATTTAGTTGTTTCAAAAATTGTTGATTAAATTAAATTCTGTTGATACCAACCCAATATTAATATTAAATCTGTTAACTGCAATAAAAAAAGTCTTATACGTTTATTTTTTGTGCACACAATATATGATTGGTAATTATCCTAATATCCTTCAAAAGAGCAAAGTATTCCAGATTGTTTACAGCACTGTAGAGGAGTTTTTGTAAAAGACCAAAAAATTAAAATCTTTATTCTATTTTTGACGCTTACCAAGCAAATTGTTTTAATAGAAAATAAATTTTACCTATGATATATATTGGAGCTAAACCTCTTTCCTTAAATAATTTTTCGGATATTTTATATAAAGGAAAAAAGGTGATGTTGGACAAAGCAGCAGTTGAAAAAGTGGCTGTAAATTTTCAATTTTTAAAAAGCTTCTCCTCTAATAAATTAATATATGGCATCAATACTGGCTTTGGGCCAATGGCTCAATACAAAGTGAGCGATGAAAACCTTTTACAGTTACAATATAATTTAATAAGAAGCCACAGCTCTGGTGGTGGCAACCTTATGGCACCTATTTTAGTGAAAGCACTAATGGTAGCCCGTTTAAATAGTATGATGCAGGCATATTCCGGCGTACATACCGAAGTGGTGGATTTATTGGTAATACTTATAAATGAAGATATCACTCCCTGTATTTACGAGCATGGTGGTGTGGGAGCCAGTGGAGATTTAGTACAATTAGCGCATCTAGGGTTAGTATTAATTGGTGAAGGCGAAGTTATTTATCAAAATGAATTGCAACCTACAATAGAAGTTTTTAGCAAGTTGGGTATTAAACCACTTGCCATACATATCCGTGAAGGGCTTGCAATCATAAATGGCACTGCTGCCATGACGGGTATTGGAATGGTCAACATCATTCAGGCACAAAAATTACTAGAATGGTCAGTGCTGTTATCAGCAATGATCAATGAAGTGGTAGAGGCTTTTGACGATCATTATTCGTACGAATTAAATATTGTTAAACTGCATAAAGGGCAAAATCAAATTGCTGCACAGCTTCGCACTATTTTAAAAGATAGTAAAATGATTCGCAGCCGTTCGGAGCATTTGTACAATCCCGATAATCTTAACCAGGAAGTGTTTGAAGATAAGGTGCAGGAATATTATTCTTTACGATGTGTTACGCAGGTATTGGGGCCGATATATGATACCATTTGCCAGGCAGAAAAAGTAGTAGTAGATGAACTCAACTCTGTAAATGACAACCCCGTAATTGATCATGAAAATAAAAATATTTTTCATGGTGGAAATTTTCATGGCGATTATGTTTCGCTCGAAATGGATAAATTAAAAATAGCCATTACCAAATTGTCTATGCTTTCCGAAAGGCAGTTGAATTACCTGTTAAATCAAAAACTCAATCAAAAGTTACCTCCATTTGTAAACCTAGGAGTGCTGGGTTTTAATTTTGGTATGCAGGGCATGCAGTTTACCGCTACATCTACGGTGGCCGAAAACCAAACGCTTTCATTTCCAATGTATGTACATAGCATTCCCAACAACAACGATAACCAGGACATTGTAAGCATGGGTTGTAATGCAGCTTTGATGACAAAAAAAGTGATTGATAATTCTTTTGAAGTATTGAGCATACAAATGATGACGATTTTGCAGGCAATAGATTATTTGGAATGTGTACAAAAATTGTCATCCGAAACATTGAATGTTTATACAGAAATAAGAAAAATATTTCCTAAGTTTATTGAGGATACACCCAAGTACAAAGACCTTGAAAAAATTAAGAACTATTTTGAAAAATCAGATCCCGTTGTTTCTTTTAAAATGAAACCAATACAATTATCACCAATCCATTCTTAATAAAGAAGTGTTTTTTGGGTTATTTAAATAAAATAAAACGCAAAAAAAATTGCGAATCAGCAAAAAAAATAGTTACATGAAATTTGCATTAGTTACCGGCGGATCTAGAGGAATTGGACGGGCAATCTGTTTAAAAATGGCAGATATGGGCTATCATGTTCTTATTAATTATAAGGCCAATGAAGCAGAAGCTAACAATACCCGTATGCTTGTTGAAGAAAAAGGAGTAACTGCTGAAACAATACAATTTGATGTTTCGGATAAAAATCAGGTGCAATCAGTATTGGGTGGATGGATGGAAGCAAACCCGGAAAAAGTTTTAGAAGTGCTGGTAAATAATGCAGGCATCAGGGATGATGCGTTAATGATGTGGATGAAAGATGAGCAATGGGACTGTGTAATTAATACAAGCCTAGGCGGATTTTTTTATGTTACAAGATTGGTTGTAACAAGTATGCTAATTAATAAATACGGAAGAATTATTAATATTGTTTCTCTTTCGGGCTTAAAAGGATTGCCTGGCCAGACCAATTATTCGGCAGCCAAGGCTGGTGTTATTGGTGCCACAAAAGCATTGGCACAGGAAATAGGTAGAAAGGGTATCACGGTGAACGCTGTAGCACCCGGCTTTATTAAAACAGATATGACGGAAGGGCTAAACGAAAAAGAACTGCAATCATTGATACCTTTAAAACGGTTTGGATTACCCGAAGAAGTGGCCCATGCCGTAGGTTTTCTGGCGTCTGCAGAAGCGGCCTATATTACGGCTGAAATTATTTCTGTAAATGGGGGGTTGTATTCGTAAAGCAAACCGCTAATGGCTGTTTTTAATTCGTGCAATTCGTGTATTAAAAAATTTGTGTATTAAAAAATGATGAACAGAGTTGTTATAACAGGTATGGGGATATA
>JANPAP010000223.1:0-4863 GCA_031429975.1 Chitinophagaceae bacterium | reverse complement strand
AAAAATTTTAAAGGCGGTACTGCCGTTTTTACCAACCCATCAACACCCATAAAATGTGGTGGGGCTCCACATAAGATAATGTACCTGGCTTGCGATTATTGGCGCAAACAGGGCATTCTGGACCAAACCAATGTGTATTATATTTCTGGTGGCGGCGTAATTTTTGGAATTCCAGAATATGCAGCAACTTTAAATAAAGTAATTGCAGCAAATAATATAAAGCCAATTTACAATAGTAATGTTGTAGAGATTGACGGCGAAAATAAAATCATTTATTACGAGCAAAAAGATTCAGAAGGAATCGTTCAACGCAAAAAAATGAAGTTTGATATTTGCCATACAGTACCACCACAATCGGCTCCCGACTTTATAAAAAACAGTCCGTTGGCTGATGCAAAAAATCCTTATGGTTATGTAGAAGTGGATATGCATACATTGCAACACAACCGCTATAAAAATATTTTTTCATTAGGCGATAGCAGCAGTGCACCGGCCAGCAAAACCGGCGCAGCCATCCGTAAACAGGCACCAGTAGTGGTTGAAAATGTTTTTTCTTTTTTAAACAAGCAACCGATAACTGCCAGCTATGAAGGATACAGTGCCTGCCCTATTCCAACAAAATACGGCAAACTAATGTTGGCTGAGTTTGATTACAGTAACAAGCCTACCATGACTTTTCCTTTTAACCAGGCAAAACCAAGATGGACAATGTGGCTGTTAAAAACAAAAGTTTTACCGTGGTTGTACTGGAATAAAATATTGAAAGGAACTGCTTAATTCATCAGCAAATAATAGTTACGGAAAAAGCAATGCTTCATAAATTATTAAATTGCTTTTCTAAAAAACAATTTCATTTTACAATTTATAAGGGCAGCCATCAGGCTGCTTTTTCAATTGTAACCTTTGTTACCTAATTGCCCGTTGGTAAGGTTTAAATTTGCAGTAATGAAAAAAGTTATTCTAACAAACTGGTCTTTTATGCGTTTCCTCCGTTTAGGTTTGGGGATTGCAGTTTTGGTGCAAGCCGCACTTGCAAAAGATGTTTTATTTGTTTTATTGGGATTAGGGTTTATTGCAATGCCTGTATTTAATGTAGGTTGTTGCGGCACCAATGGTTGTTATGTGCCACCTAAAAAGAATGCAAACACAACAAAAGATATTCATTATGAAGAAGTGGATTAACAAAAATAAAATGTACCTGATAGGTGCAATGCTTGGAGCCATTGCAGGTTTTTTTTACGGGCAACAAATTGGATGTTCTTCGGGCACTTGTATGATAACTTCCAAGCCAATTAACAGCACTATTTATGGAGCTACAATGGGTGCACTTTTGCTAGGTATGTTTAAAAAAGAAAATAAAAATCATTTAAACAAAGAAAAAAATAGCCATGACATTTAACGAAATCATAAACTCAGATAAACCCGTGTTGGTTGATTTTTTTGCAGAGTGGTGTGGCCCTTGCAAAACAATGGTGCCTGTATTAAAGGATGTTAAAAAAGAAATTGGCGATACTGCAACAATCATAAAAATAGATGTAGATAAAAATCAACAAACAGCTCAAGAATATCAAATTCAGGGTGTGCCTACTTTAATATTGTTTAAAAATGGTAAAGCGCTTTGGCGTCAAAGTGGTGTAGTGCCCAAAACAAGTCTGGTAGGGATTATTAAAAAATTCACAGTTTAAAAAAATAAAAAATGAACATCTTTCAAAAATTATTTAGTACGGCTCCAGCGGTTGATTTAAAATCAATCATTGCAGAGGGAGCTTTTTTAGTTGATGTGAGAATGGCCAGCGAATTTGCCGAAGGGCATGTAAAGGGTTCTGTCAATATTCCGTTGGATAGTGTGAAAGCTAAATTGACTAAATTTAAAAACAAGAAAAACGTTGTCGTATTTTGTAGAAGCGGAAACAGAAGTGGTCAGGCTAAAACCATCTTGGAACAAAACGGAATTACAAATGTGGTAAATGGTGGAACCTGGGATTATGTAAATCAATTTGTAATCGATCAAAATTAATTTTTAAAAAGCATCAAAAAATAAAGTAAGCATGAATTTTATTGAGTGGATAAAAGAACCCTGGCCTTGGTACATAGCTGGCCCGTTAATAGGTCTTACAGTGCCGGTTTTACTAATCATTGGCAACAAATCATTTGGTATCAGTTCATCGCTGCGCCATATGTGTGCCGCATGTATTCCTGCAAATGTTCCTTTCTTTAAATACGAATGGAAAAAAGAAGTATGGAACCTGTTTTTTATTTTCGGGATATTTTTGGGAGGCATAGTAGCAGTTACTTTAATAGCCAATCCAAACCCGATGGTTATTCATCCAAATCTGGCAAGTGATTTAGCTGTTTATGGGATTACCGATTTTAATGGTCTTGTGCCCAATCAATTATTTAGCTGGTCTGCATTATTTACCATCCGTGGTTTTATAATGATTGTGCTGGGAGGTTTTATGGTTGGCTTTGGTACCCGTTATGCAGGTGGTTGTACCAGTGGACATGCCATTATGGGATTATCCACTTTGCAATGGCCTTCATTGGTTGCCACCTGTTGTTTTATGATAGGCGGATTTGTTATGGCCAATTTTATTATCCCATTCATTTTATCTCTTTAAAATATTTTTATGCAATCTGCAACAAATAAAAACACCGATTTTGAAGTTCGTTCATTAGATGCCATGTGTGTTAATGAAAGTGAAATCAACCATAAATGGTATCACAATTTTAAATACCTTTTTGTTGGTTTGGCTTTTGGAATTGTTTTTGTAAAAGCCGAAATCATCAGTTGGTTTCGTATTCAGGAAATGTTTCGCCTGCAATCTTTTCACATGTACGGAGTTATTGGAAGTGCTGTAGTGGTAGGCGCCATTTCTGTATGGCTTATTAAAAAGTTCAACATCAAAACTACCGATGGCGAAGCCATTAGTTTTAGCGATAAAACCTTTAACAAAGGACAGATTTATGGCGGACTGATATTTGGATTTGGTTGGGCTATCACCGGTGCTTGCCCCGGTCCATTATATGCACAACTGGGAAGCGGCGCCACCGTAATAGCTGTTACCATTTTAAGTGCCATTGCAGGTACTTGGGTGTATGGTTATTTCAGAGAAAAATTGCCTCATTAAATAATTCAATCCAAATGCATCCAGAGCAGGATAAAATAATACAAGGATTAATTGGGGTAGTAAGCAAACTCATTTTTGTGATTGTTGTTTTACTCGCCGGTATCATTGCCATACCTTTTGTTTTGAATTATTATGAGGATGCTAAAAAGGTAAATCCCGAAACAACGAAAATAGTTTTGGTTGATACGGTTAGTTATTGGATGGCTCCCAACACTGATACCATTTCAAATACAAAGCAGCAAGAACAGGTAACTTATGGCAAGGATTTAATTGCTCATACTTCAAAATATTTTGGGCCCAATGGTTCAGTTTTAAAAATTAGTAATGGAATGAATTGCCAGAACTGTCACCTGCAGGCAGGTACAGTTACATGGGGTAATAATTATGGTTCGGTTGCATCGCTTTACCCTAAGTTTAGGGCTAGAAGTGGTACTTTAGAAAATGTTTACAAAAGAGTAAATGATTGTATTGAAAGAAGTTTAAATGGCCAAGCAATTGATACTGCCGGAAAAGAAATGCAGGCCATTGTAGCGTACATAAATTTTATAGGATCCAATGTTGAAAAAGGAAAAAAGGCAGCAGGTTCGGGCTTTAAAGAGTTGCCTTATTTAGATCGTGCCGCAAATCCAGAAATTGGGCAAACCTTATATGCGGCCAAATGCCAAAGCTGTCACCAGGCAAATGGCGAGGGGTTATTAAATGCAGATAAAACAGAATTTACTTACCCGGCTTTATGGGGTAAACAAAGTTATAATGATGGCGCTGGTTTATTTCGATTAAGCAATTTTGCAAAATATATTAAAGACAATATGCCACAGGGCTCAACCTATAAAAATCCGCAACTTTCTGATGAAGAAGCATGGTATATTGCAGAATTTGTTAATTCTCAAAAACGACCACATATCAATACACCAAAGGACTGGCCCGATATCAACAAGAAACCAATCGATCATCCTTTTGGTCCTTATATGGATCCTTATACAGAACAGCAACATAAGTATGGGCCCTTTAAACCGATGTTGGAGAAAGGGAAGAAGTGAATTATTAATTACGAATGTTGAATTACGAATTACGAATGTTGAATTACGAATTACGAATTACGAATTATTAATTACGAATTACGAGTTATGAAAGAGAATAATATTATACAGGATAAAAGTTTTGCTTTTGCAATAAGGATTGTAAACTTATATAAGTACTTAAAAAACGATAAACAGGAATTTGTTCTTTCGAAACAGATTTTAAGAAGTGGGACATCCATAGGTGCCAATGTTGAAGAAGCAATTGGTGTCCAATCAACTGCTGATTTTCTTCATAAGTTGTCTTTTGCTTATAAAGAAGCAAGAGAAACAAGGTATTGGCTAAAACTGATTTTTGAAACGGACTATATTGGAAAAGAAATGTATGAAAGTTTGCTGCATGATGCCGAAGCAATTTGTAAAATTATTGGCAGCATACAAATAGCAATTAAGAATAAGAAACAACAATAACAAAAGGCCACCAATTCGGGTAGTAATTAATAATTCGTAATTCGTAATTGATAATTCGTAATTGATTTAAGCATGAACAAAAGAAGAGAGTTTTTAAAAAAGATGGGTGCCATGAGCGGTGCTGGTTTATTGGCAGCTTCTCCTGTTCTTGCAGTTGCTGAATCGTTTCAAAAAAATGAAGAAGCTGAAAATATTTCAGCCGACAAACCATTTACCATTTCCATTTTACAAACCACCGATGTGCA
>JANPAP010000222.1:0-3335 GCA_031429975.1 Chitinophagaceae bacterium | reverse complement strand
GTCGACAATCCGCTAAACTCGGCGGTCAGCTCCATTCCGAATTTCATTTCCGGAGTCCTAAAAATAATGGTGCAGGTAGGGCTCCCTATTGTGGCCCTCTTTCTTCTTATTGCAGGCTATAAATTTGCTTCCGCCGGAGGGAATCCGCATAAACTTGAAGAGGCAAAAGAAAATTTCGTTGTGCTTCAGTATTTAGAGGGTTTGGTTTCGGAACGGGAAAGAAAAAAGGGTCAGTTGCATAAAGTTTTTAAAAATTCTTTTGATGCCAAAGCAATTATTACTCATCATTTTTTATTGCAGAAAATTAATTATATCCATAACAATCCGGTGAGTGGAAAATGGATGCTGGCAAAAGATTTTGTTGAGTACAATCACAGCAGTGCCTCTTTTTATGAATTACAGTTGTCCAAATTTTTTAAGCCTATGCATTATATTGATCTTTAATTTTTTTAGGAGTGGGTGGCTAAGTTTTAGAGGGTATAATTCAGCGGGGTTTCACGATACGGTTTTATGCCAGGAGGGTTTGGGGTGAAAACCCCGCTGGGACAAAGTCATTCATGTTAAATTCAGAACAATAACATTACAAATATTGGGAAAACTATTTTGCATTTTTCACCTGGCAGGGTGCTTTTATTTTTGGTTCGCCTTCAGTTGTGCTATTTCTGTTTTCATTTGTTCCTGCTGTTTGGTCAAATTCTCAATTATTATTTGTTGTTCTTTCATTCCTGCTATAAGGATCGGGATCATCTCAGTATAATTTACGGCATTGAATTCCACTTCATCGCTTAACTTTTTCCCTTTATGCGGATCATGATTTTCGTACTCTGCCGGCTGTACTGCTTTCTTTACAGCACTTGGTATGACCTGCTGCACTTCATCGGCAATCAAGCCATATTGTAATCCTTCAGGCAGGTTCATTTGTTTATATTCAGTTGTTTTAAAAGTATACACTGACGGCTGCAGTTGTTTGATGATTGACAATGGATCCCGCAGGGGTTTAATATCATTCTTTAATTTTCGGTCAGAACCAGTCCAGGCGCCACTGGTACAAAAAGTAGCACCTGCAAAATAGCCAGCCCAATTATTACCTGTTGCTCCGTATGCAGAAGCGTACAGGCCAAAAGCTGCAGCTCCTCCCTGGGAGTAACAGTACGCTCCGTAATTACTTCCTGATCCATATTGCCCTGCAGCTTGCAACCCGTACCGGTCACCTGTTCCTGTATTTCTGGCGAGTGCCTCAATACCCACACGCCCACCCTCTGTATATACACCGGTACCATTATTATCAACAGTATTACACATGCTATACACTCCATAAATTGTTCCTGTGGTCGCAGTATTTACAAAATTTGCCGTACGAGTCAGGTTGCTGGTAGTTACATCAAGCGTATACACTGGTACTGCCACGCCTACGCTTAACTTGTTTTGAACAAATACATTTCCACTTCCAAAAAAACCTGCCCAATTACTGTTAGTGGCTCCTGTTGCGTCTCCATAAACTCCGTATGCATTCAATCCTCCAGATGCCGAGCTTCTCATTCCAAAATTATTTCCAGCCCCGTTTGCTCCCCTACCATACAGGCCATACCGGTCTCCTGTTCCAGCTAAAATAGCACTGCCATCAACACCTCTGTAACCTCCGTTGCCAACCACACCATAACCATAAAAAGGCGTAACATTACAAGTGCCACTAACTCCTGAATTATCGGTGGCAGTGGCAGTATTCACAAAATTTCCGGTTCTTGCTAAATTTCCGCTTACATCAAGAGAATAAGCAGGGATAACACCAATACCTATTTTATCAGTTACGTGTACTTTACCATTAAAATACCCAGCATAACCGGTAGTGCTTTCGCCATATACTCCCCAAGCATTTGTTCCTGCACTGCATGTTCCTGAAATACCTGTACCATCATTTGCGGTACTCAGCCCCTTTATAGCAATATCAGTAGCGGTTGACCTTACGTCCAGTTTGGCAAGAGGCACAGCTATATTGATACCCACATTAGTTCCATTATCGGTGATCTGTGAATTGCCTATTGTTGTCCCGTTGGGAGTAAACCGTGGAATGGAGTTGAGTGTACCGCTTCCAGCCAGTCCACCTACTGCCAGTGTTTGCCACGAAGCAGTACCATTGGCATCGCTTACCATTACTTTATTTGCTCCCTGATTACCATCAACCATCCTGATACTTCCAACTATATGAAGTTTATCAAGAGGAGTTAATGTGCCGATGCCGACATTGCCGCCTGCATATAAATTGACTGGTGTATAAACACCCCAGTGAACTGCATTCGCATCGGTGTAGCCTAAACCTCCCCAGGTGTTTGCCGAATATGCTCCAACTACGCCACCGGAATTTATGCTGGACCCAATTTGGTATCCATAAACGCCCGCCTGGTATTGAGACGTTCCGGCCCCCGCCTCACCATGTACACCGGAAAAATTGTTAGCCTGGTCCCAACTGGTGCCGTTAGTGGTTCCGGTATTTGTTGCATGTATTGCATTGATGGATATAGTTGAATTGATCACATGCAACTTATGTAAAGGAGCAGCAATTCCGATACCCACATTTTGTGCAATGGAGCAATAGGAAAATAAAATACAGCCGCTAAAGAGGAAAATAATTCTCATAAATTTTTGTTTTGGTTATTAAAAATGCAGATGCAAACTGCCGCTTTAAACAGCGATTAACTTATGGCGGTTTTTTTTAGATACCTGAAAGTAGTAATAATTTGGGAGTTTTGACAATTTAGCTCTTTGGCTGGTTGCCAATCCCGGCGTAGTGGCTAAATACCAATTACTATAAACAGGAATGAACAAAAGAAAATTAGTGCGAACAGTACTGGAAATAAAGTTGCCTTGAAGAGGATTGCTTTAGTCTGCCTCATTGATTCCAAATATTTTGCAATAGATACGGGTATTTATTTGGGCAATCCAGTTTTACTGCATACTTGCTCCAACTGTCGAAGCAGTCTATCCTGATGGCCGTTTTGCCGTTCACAGATATCCAGCTTAGTTTTATAAAAGCAATATCTTTTTTGGGAAGCTTTAATTCGTAGTAATAATATCCTGTCAATGTTTTTGTATCACAGCTTTTCAACAGTTTTGCTGTAAAGTTCTTTTTGCCAAATACACTGTCAATCGTGTATTTTGGCTGCATATCATTCGAAGGTGAACTGATAATGCTTGCTGTCCCAGCGGGGTTTACAGCGCCTACACTTTAATTCAAAAAAATCTATCCTGTAACCCCGACGAATAAAACTGGTAGTTGTATTATTTGCCTCCGAGGCCGGTGTCCTCACCGACCAACTCCAGATTTAGAAAGTGAAAGG
>JANPAP010000221.1:0-4363 GCA_031429975.1 Chitinophagaceae bacterium | reverse complement strand
GCCCTTGCCTCTTGCACCTTCTACAGAGGTAAGCGGATTATCCGCAGCAAAAGTCGCCCTGATACTATCTACTGCGTTCATTAAAGGATCGGTGGTGGCACCATCAAATGCAGCATAAAACTTTAAAGGGCCCCCAGGAACATTTGCATCTGCTGGAAAATCTCCCAAAGCAGGCTGATTCAATTTTTGGCAACCGAGTATTGAAAAACTTAAAACTAAAACCCAACATCCCGTTTTAATTAAATTAACTATTTGTTTCATGTTATTTATTTTAAAATTTTTATCAATTAAATTACCATTCGGGGTTTTGTATTAATTTACCACCGGATTTATCAATAGCTGGTTGTGGAATTGGATAATATCTGCACCTATTTTGATAGCCTAATGGTCCTAATACAGTTACTGCATCATTCCATCTTACTAAATCAAAAAATCTTTCGCCTTCCATACCCAATTCTACCCTTCTTTCGTGCTTGATAGCATCTCTCATCTGTACTTTATCAACAAAAGCTACTGCCGGCATCGATACCCGGTCTCTAACCTGCTTTAAAAAAGTTGCTGCCAAGGGGCCGTTACTCAATTCATTATTACATTCGGCAGCCATTAATACTACATCGGCATAGCGCAATACCCGTTTATTAATCCAGGATGGATTATCCAAAAAACCAGTAGTTGCCCTATAGGCAGGATCCGCATAAATCTTCTTGTTCCAATACTTTCTTGGCAATGGACCGGCAGGCACATCGAAAGTTGATCTTGGTAAAACCCTGCCATAACCACCCGTAGCAGGATCGTCTGACTGACCGGAAAATAAAATGGTAGAGCCCTTTCTTGGATCACCTGCTTCATAAGCACTTACCAGGTCATCGGTTGGTGTATTCCAACCCCAGCCTAAGTTCCAGCCACTTGCGGTGGAAGCTCTTACCCCTTGGGTAGTAGCAAAACCGCAGCCATTATCCACTGCTCCATTAGGACTTACATAAGCCTGGATTTCAAAGATCGATTCGCTGCAATTTTCGCCAGCATCTTTAAATATTCCATAATAGCTAGAAAATAATGAGTATGTACTTGTACCAATTACCTGTTGGCATTGTCCTAAACTTTGCGACCAATTTCCCCTGAATATTTGCTCTTTTGCCAACAAAGTTCTTGCTGCTCCGCTGGTTAATCTTCCCGGATATTTATTATCGCTTCCTACTACCCAATTTATTGGTAAGTGTAAAGCTGCATATTGTAAATCGGCTTCAATTAAATTGTAAATATCGGCAGTTGTAGATTTGGCAATATTAGCTTGAGATGCAACATATACTCTGAAATCAATTTTTGGAACTTCGCCAAATGTTCTTACTAAATCAAAGTAAGAAAATGCTCTGATAAAACGGGCTTCAGCAATATTTGTAACTGATGCGGCATCTGTTAAATGTAAGGAGTCGGCTGTTTGTATGGCAGTATTGGCCAGATTTATTAAACTATAATGATCATCCCAATAAGTATTGGTAGCCCACAAATCTTTTACATAAGCATAGCGATCGAAAGGTGCTACCCATTCAGCACCATCAGAGGGATCACTTCCTTTTTCAGAATCATCCGAACGGAAGTCGTGAACCGCCAGCCAAGGTATTGTTGTAAAACCAGCGCTGTTTCGAAGGTTACTGTATAAACCAAAAACCTGTCCTTCTAATCCACCTTGGTTCAAATCATCTAGTGTTGCAGTTAATGGTTTTCTATCTAAAAACTTTTTGCAACTTCCTATCGTTAAGAGTAAGGGCACAGCCAAAATAAGGTACCCAATTTGTTTAATATATTTTTTCATATCTTAAAATTTTAATAATTAAAAAGTAACATTTAAACCAAAAGAAGAAACCATTGGAATGGCACCTCCTGCATTATCAACACCAAATGATGTTGCAGAGCCACCAAATTCGGCAGTATAACCAGAATTGTGTTTCCAGGTTTTTAAGTTCTGAATATTGGCAAATGCCCTTAAGTTTTTAATATTAATTTTTGCAATTAATTTTTGAGGCAGGTTGTATCCAAGTTGCACATTTCTAATTCTGAAATAACTGCCATCTTCAATACCATAAGTGGACGCTTCATAATTAATGCGGTGATCTTGCGCTAAAATGGGATCCCAGTTGGATGTTCCCTCTCCATGCCAGCGATTCACTTTAAATGCTGCATAATTTACTCTTTGGAACGGCGATTCGGTTCCACCCCAGTTTCTGTAAATTTCGTTACCATATACACCTCCAAAATCAATTCCTAAATCGAGGCCTTTGTAATTAAATGTAAGTGAACCACCATAAGTATAATCAGGAGTTGGGTTTCCAATCAATGTTCGATCGGCTGTGTTAATTTTACCATCACCGTTTACATCTTTATATTTAAAATCGCCTGGGCCATAAGAAAACTCTGTGTTAACCGGTGACTTTAATTTATCGGCATAAGATTGATAAATGCCTTCTACAATATAACCATAAAAATATCCGATTGGCAAACCAACTGTTGTTCTGTTTAAACCATTTTGGATAGAAGCAGCAGGATCGGCTAATTCCAATACTTTGTTTTTATACGTTGTTAAATTACCGCTAACCGTTACCGAAAAATCTTTGTTGATTTTTTGAATCCATGATGCTGATAATTCAATTCCCGAGTTTTTAATACTACCAATATTTCTTAATCCATCAGTAGCACCATTTGCACTTGCAGGCACATACGTCATTAAGTTGTTAGTAACCTTGTCGTAATAAGCAGCTTCAAAATGAAGGCGGTTTTTAAATGCAGATAATTCTACACCGATTTCTTTTGAATCAACAGTTTCCCATTTCAAATTTGCATCGGGAAGATATGCCTGCGAATAAGCATTGTAAACATAGTTTCCAAAAACTGCAGCATTACCGGTTCTTAATCCCGGATAAAAAGGATAATCAAATCCATAAGTATTTTGGTTACCCAATGTTCCTACCGATGCTTTTAGTTTTAAAAAGTCGATGGTGGTTTGACGGGACATGAAATCTTCTTTGGTTAACTCCCATGCTGCTCCAACAGCCCAAAAGTTTTGACTGCGTTGGCTAGGAGATATTTGAGAAGAAGCGTCTCTACGGAAAGAAGCATTTACAAAATATTTTCCATTGTAATTATATAAACCTCTTACCAAACCCGATACGGTAGTTTTTTCCCATTGGCTTGAGTAAGCTAATTTGGAAAGTGGATCACTAAAGCCGTTATCAATGTACCAAAATCTCTTATCATCTGGTATTGCGGTGCCGGTAGTACTTTGTTTTGCAGTAGCACTCCTGTTAAAATTAGATGAATAATAAGTAGTAAAACCACCGGTTGCAGTAACATTATGTTTTCCGGCAAAACTCTTTTTATAGTTTAAAATATAATCTTGCTGAAACTTTCTGTAGGTCTGGTCGTTTTCGCTAACCGAGGTTACCCTGTTATATAAAAATGCTTTATTAACCGATGCATCGTATGCGTTGTACAAGGGCGAATAACTCCTTGTATTTACAGTGCTCATATCGGCATACAGAGTGGTTTTAAAATTAAAATTCTTTAAGAAACTGATTTCAGCAAAAACACTTGCAACACTTCTAAATTCATTACTTACCCTTTTATTCCACTCATTCTCTACTTGTAAAAGCGGATTGATAACACCCGAATTTTGAATGGATGGTAATTCATAATAAAGGTTTTGATTCATACTATCTAAACCATAAGGATTTTTTGCATAAACAGATTTAGTGCCGCTATTTACCAAGGGTATTACCTTACGTGCAGCATCTAAAACCCAGGTGGCATCATACGGATTGTTTAATCGAACGCCGTTATAATTAAACCCAACTTTTATGTTTTTTGTCAACTTAAATTCATCATTAAATGAAAACATTATTTTTTCCTGTTTTTCATGTTTAATGATTCCTTCATCTTTTGTAAAGCCAATGCCTAACGTAAATTTATTTTTTTCGGTACTACCCGATACGCTCAGGTTATTAGCATTAAAGGCAGCTGTTCTGGTAACCGCATCAACCCAGTCGGTATTGGCAGTCCATTTTGAATAATCGAAAGGAGAAACCGCACCGATATTTAATTTCTCTTCTTCATACAAAGTTTTAAACTCATTACCGCTGGCCAGTTTAATTTTATCTACCAGTTTTTTAAATCCATAAGATGTATTAAAATTGATGATTACCTGTCCGGTTTTTGCTCTTTTGGTTGTTACTGCAATTACACCTGCAGCACCTCTTACACCAAAAATTGCAAGCGAGGATGGATCTTTTAAAATCTCAATAGATTCAATATCGTTAGGGTTTATATAATCAATGTTATCGTTAAATACCCCATCAACCACATATAGCGG
>JANPAP010000220.1:0-7460 GCA_031429975.1 Chitinophagaceae bacterium | reverse complement strand
AACTGGCCACTCAGCACTTCACTGTCCACCATATTTTTACTGCAACCCAGTGTAATGATGTTAACCTTGTCCTTATGTATTGTTTTTGTCTTCATGATAATGGCGGCAAAGGTAACGAGTTTTTTCGTTCTCCTTTTTCTTATGTCAATGTTGATTATTTAGATGTTTTTTTTATTCAATCCTACTAAATAATCTTCTTTAAATCCAGCACCCAAGCCATTTATTTCTGGTACCTGTACTTCCCATTTTTGATTGTAAGTAATGCCGTTTGTTACCGGGTCTTCTTCAAACATTAGGGGTGTATCAAAATCGCAGTAAACAATTTGATGGCTGCTTAATGCAACATGAGCCGCTGCCGTAAATCCCAATCTCGATTCCAAAAAACCACCCACTTGAATATTGATATTATTTGCTTCGGCTAATTGAATAATTTTTAATGCACTAAATATTCCGGCCGATTTGCCCAATTTTAAATTAAAATAATCGCAGGCATTCAGCTCCAACAGGCGCTGGGCATCATGTTCATCGCAACAGGTTTCGTCGGCCATAATTTTTATAGGGCTGGTTTTTCTGATCGCTGCCAAATTCATAAAATCCCAACGAGGTATGGGTTCTTCGCAATGTTGAATATTAAATGGCTCTAACAATTTTAAAATTTCAATAGCAGTTTGAATATTCCATCCTTGGTTGGCATCAATCCTAACCGGTAAATCTAGGCCAATGGCTGCTCGAATTTTACGGATGCGTTCAACATCAGTTTTTGCATCGCCACCCAATTTTACTTTTACAACCTGAAAGCCTTTTGATTTTATTTTTAATGCATCAGCAGCCATTTTTTCTGGTTGATCAAAACTCACCGTGTAATCGGTAACCAATATTTTATTATGATCGCCTCCTAAAAATTTGTATAAAGGTTGTCCTGCAAATTTTGCAGCAATATCATACAGGGCCATATCAAAAGCACTCTTAATACTGTTGTTGGCATATATCACTTTGTTCATGCTGGTATGGCAATCTTCAATAGCCAATGCATTCATTCCTTTCAAAGCCTTTGCCAGGTAAGCGCCAACAACCATGCAGGTTTCCATGCTTTCGCCATTGATGGTTAAAAACGGACTGCATTCTCCAAAACCAAAAAATCCATCTTCAGTTGTTATTTTAACAATTACATTTTCGGCATGCGTTAGCCGCCCCAATGAAATTATAAAAGGCTCTTTTAATTTTATTTTTGATTGATATAAATCAATGCTGGTAATAGTTAATTGTTGCGCCATAAATAAATAGTTGCTTTCGGTTATTGTAAATATAATCAATGATGGCAGCCTAATTTTTATCCGTAATAGAAAAATAAATTTTGAAATAAATCCTTTAAATAATTTTGCCGCTGCATTAATTGCTAATTAGTTTAGTATTGCTATATTTGATTTAAGATGTATGCCATAATAGATATAGAAACCACCGGCGGATACGCCGCAGCAAACGGAATTACCGAAATTGCTGTAATCATTCATGATGGAAAAAAAATCATCCATCATTTTGAAACCCTTATCAATCCACAGCAAATCATTCCAACTTACATTACTGCTCTTACCGGTATCAGTAACCAGATGGTTGCTGATGCTCCCGAATTTGAATCAATTGCTCAAGCCTTATTCAATTTATTAAATGATAAAATTTTTGTTGCCCACAATGTAAACTTTGATTATTCTTTTGTAAAACATCAACTAAAAAATGCAGGGTTTGATTTAACGGCCAAAAAATTATGTACGGTACGATTGAGTAAAAAAGTTTTTGAAGGATTGCCTTCTTATAGTTTGGGGAATTTATGCAGATCCTTGGAACTGCCAATTGAAAACCGGCATCGGGCTGGAGGAGATGCCAGTGCTACTGTAAAATTATTGGAGCATTGTATTGCATTTGGAGGTAAACTGCACATTGATGAAATGCTAAAAAAATCTTCGGCCGAACAATGGCTGCCAATGCAATTGAACAAGACGGATATTAAACAATTGCCCACTTGTCCGGGCGTATATTATTTTCTTGATGCAAAAGATAAAGTAGTTTATGTGGGTAAGGCCATCAATATCCGTAAAAGGGTAAGCAGTCATTTTACACAAAATGATGCCGATAAGAAAAGGCAAAATTTTTTGCGGACAATTTGTAAAGTAAATTATAAGGAATGTGCTACAGAGCTAGAAGCCATTGTACTGGAGAGTACTGAAATAAAAAGGCTGTGGCCAAAATACAATACCAGTCAAAAGCAGGCTCAACAAAAGTTTGCGTTGTATATGTTTGAGGATAACAGGGGATACCTACGGCTGGCCATCGATAAAAAGAAAAAAAATTTACCCTCCTTATATAATTTTAATTTGTTGCATGAAGGACAGGTTATGTTGCGGAAAATGATGGATGAATTTTCGCTGGATGAAAAATTGTGCTTTTTAAATAAGGCAACTTTAAAAGAAAATGATCTTTCATTTATTGATACTCCCAAAGTATATAATAGTAAAATAAAAAAAGCACTGGAGGCTTTGGAAGAAAAGCTACCCACATTTGCGGTGCTTGATAAAGGAGTAAAAGATGATGAAAAATTATGTTTGCTTATTGATCGTGGAAGTTTTTGGGGAATGGGTTATTTGCCTGCAAAACTTAAAATTTCTTCAGTATCAGAATTAAAAAATTTGCTGCAACCCTATACCGATAATGATACCATCCGTAACAGCATTTATAATTTTATAGAATTAAACCCAACAAAAAAATTGGTACTTTCAATTTAAATTGTTGTAATAAATGAATTAGGGATAATAAATTTCATTATCCCTAATTCAGTAAAAAGTTTATTTATTTCGAACTCAAATCTGCCCGGTACGAAAGCATTTCACTCCAGTTTTTATCATAATAATTTCTAACGGTTTCTAATACATCATTAAAAGAGTCTGATCCATATATAGCCTCATAACGCTCTTTAAATGGCTTTCTAAAATTATCATCCCGCTCTTTTAACCCTTGTTTGTACCTGGTTACAATTGCATACTGTGCTGCACCCGATGAGCTGGATTGGTAAACCGCTACCGATTGACCGCTTGTCTGCCAAACTTTTCTTATTTTTTTAATCAAATCTTTTACTTTATTATCCCAACCTAATTTGGGATATACGTGATTGATATTGATTTTATTTGAATAGTCTGTTAATGCAACAGAACTTAAGGAATCTTGAAATACAGAATAACTGCTGCTGCCATTTTCGGTAAGGTAAATTGCTACATTTTTATTCCAGTCTAGTGTATGTTCATCACCAAGTTTGCCCCGGTTATCAATGGCATCCCAAGTATTGGGGCCTTCTGTAATTTGGAACCCGCCTGCATCCGGGCCAGATTCAATTTCAAATACCCGCCATTTCCAATCGCCGGTATGGTATTTTTGTGCATGATTGGCGAGGGCTTTTTCAAACTCCATTGCCTTATCTACTTTTGGAAAAACTCTAATAGCATTTACTACATTTTTTGATTGGCTCATACCAATTACAGGAATGAACAGGAGGAAAAGAATAATCTTTCTCATTTTTTTAATTTTAAAAGTTAGAAATTAGGGATTGGAGGAATGAGGTTTTTAAGAGGTGGATGTAAAAACAAAATAGCGTTTAAATATTCTTTTTGCAAGAGAATCGTATCATTTTAAATGAAATGTTTTGAATATTTAAAGTTTTAGGAATAGATATCAATCAACCAATTTTTTATTTCGCAATTCACAATTACATTCGCAGCCCAATTTTTAAATTATGACATCATTTATACAACCCATCGCCGTTAAACTAAATATTAAAATGCAGCAGGTACAGGCTGTTGTTGATTTGCTGGAAGCCGGTAGTACCATTCCCTTTATTGCCCGATACCGAAAAGACAATACCGGGGCATTGGATGAAGTGCAGATTCAATCAATTCAGGATGAATTAAAATTTTTAAAAGAATTTTCAGAACGCAAATTATTTATTGAAAAGTCAATTACCGATCAGGAAAAAATGACCGAAGCCTTACAGGATAAATTAAACAAAGCTACAACCATGGCGGCTTTGGAAGACATTTACCTGCCTTTTAAACCCAAACGTAAAACAAAATCACAAACAGCAAGGGAAAACGGATTGGAGCCTTTGGCAATTATTTTATTGGCACAAAATGATATTGATTTAATTGAAACGGCAACTGTATTTATCAACGAAAAAATTGTTGATACCGATGCTGCTCTACAAGGCGCTAGAGATATTATTGCTGAAATAATTAATGAAGATGCTATTGTAAGAGCCAAACTTAGAAACCTGTTTGAAAAAGAAGCTACGCTGCAAAGTAAAATTGTAACCGACAAAGAAACCGAAGGAATAAAATACAAGGATTATTTTGATTTTGCTGAGCCCATCTCAAAAGCGCCATCACATAGGATACTTGCTGTGCTTCGTGGTTTTTTGGAAGGTTATTTACGGATAGCTATTTCGCCAATAGAGGATACTGCATTGGAATTAATTGAGTCCATCTACATCAAAGGCATGAGCACTTGCAGCGATCAAATTAGAAAAGCAATTAAAGATGCTTACAGGCGATTATTGCAGCCAAGCCTGGAATCAGAATTTCGAACAGCGTTAAAAACAACAGCCGATGAAGAAGCCATAAATGTTTTTGCAGAAAATTTGAGGCAACTTTTATTAAGTGCTCCATTGGGTAGTAAAAGAATTTTAGCCATTGACCCCGGGTACCGAAGTGGCTGCAAAGTGGTTTGTTTGGATGAGCAAGGCGCTTTGCAAAAAACAGATCTTATTTTTCCGCATGAAAATAACAGGCTGCAAGCAGAAGAAATAAAAATCAAAAACCTGGTACAGCAATATGGCATTGAAGTTTTTGCAATTGGGGATGGTACAGCTGGAAGAGAAACAGAGCAGTTTATTAAAAAATTAAATTTAGGATTACCCATTTTTTTAGTGAACGAAGATGGTGCTTCTATTTACTCCGCTTCAGAAATTGCAAGGCAGGAATTTCCAGATGAAGATATTACCGTAAGGGGCGCCGTTAGTATCGGCCGCAGGCTGATGGATCCATTGGCTGAATTGGTAAAACTTGATCCGAAAAGTGTTGGTGTAGGCCAGTACCAGCATGATGTAAACCAGTTTAGGTTAAAAGAAAAACTGGATGCTACTGTTATTAGTTGTGTAAATAATGTTGGGGTAAATATTAATACCGCCAGTAAACAATTGCTGAGTTATGTAAGTGGTATTGGGAGTACCATTGCAGATAATATAATTAAATACAGGAATGAAATTGGCCGTTTCGGAAATCGTAAACAATTATTAAAAGTACCCAGATTAGGGGATAAAGCCTTTGAGCAGTGTGCCGGTTTTTTACGCATAAAAGAAGGCGATGATTTACTGGATGCCAGTGCGGTTCATCCGGAAACATATCCTATTGTTGAGGCAATGGCCAACGATCTTGCTGTGGATGTAAAGGCATTGATTGGGAATGAAGATTTGTTGAAAAAAATTGATATAAAAAAATATGCTTCCGAAACTATTGGTGTCTTAACCATTCAGGATATTTTGAATGAATTAAAAAAGCCCGGACTGGATCCAAGAAGTGAAGTACAAACATTTGAGTTTGCAAATATTTACAGTGTGGATGATGTAAAAATTGGAATGGAAGTTCCGGGAGTTGTAACCAATATCACCCGGTTTGGTGCATTTGTTGATATTGGTGTAAAACAAGATGGGCTGGTGCATGTGTCCGAAATTGCTCATCGTTATATCAGTGATCCTTCCGAGGTTTTAAAACTTAATCAACAGGTAAAAGTAAAAGTATTGGAGATAGATATTGTAAGAAAAAGGATTGCCCTTTCCATTAAACAAACCGAACCTGCTCCGGCTTCCAATCAAAAACAAACACACAGATCACCACAAAAAACGAATCAGCCTAAGCCAGCAGTACCCATGCAGGATGCATTAGCAGCACTAAAAAATAAATTTGGTAAATAATTATTTTTTTACAGAATCAAAACCACATTGCCTTTCATGGTAATAATTTTGCCGCTTACAGCCCGGCCCTGTAATACCCATACATAATTACCGGGTTGTTGTAGCTTGCCTTTAAAATTGCCATCCCAACCAGCCATATAGGTTCTGGTTTCAAAAACCAGTTCACCCATTCGGTTAAAAATTCTAAAGAAATCTGTTGATACAATTCCTACAGGTATAGGTCTGAAGATATCATTGTTATGATCTCCATTTGGTGAAAATGCATTGGGAACATAGTAGCCTTCATTTACAAATACTTTTATTAAAATGGTATCAGTTCCAAAACAACCGGACTGGTCGAAAGCGGTAACTACCAATTTTGTATCATTAAATAAAGTGGCTTGTGGATTTACAATTGTTGCATTATTTAATAAATGTACTGGTTGCCATAAATAGCTCATTCCACCAGTTGCTTTTAATTGAATGGGTTTTCCATAAACTGCATTCGTATCATTTCCTGCAAAAGCTTTTACGGGTGGCTGCACTATAATAAATACTGAATCTTTCAAAGTATAATTGCAGCCAGCCTGGCTTACAGTAACGGTAAGTATAAACAGGGTACTGGTATCCATACTCGCAATTACGAATGTTGTATCTGATCTATTGAGCAGGTTTGATGGCGACCATGAGTAATTTGGATTGCCAATAAGGTTTGAAATACTACCGTGAAGACTAGCTTTTGTGTTCAGGCAAATTGCTGAATCCTTACCAGCATATAATACAGGTGCAGGTTGAATAGAAACGATAACCGGCTTAACTTTAGAACAACCAGCTGCATTCATTGCCTTTATAAAATAAGTGCCGGGTGCTGCAGTAACGGGGTTGTTTAGGGTATCAGTAGTTGATGCATTATTCCAATAACCAAGTGTGATACCAGTTGATGAACCTGCAGTAATATTTATTGCTGTAAGATTGGTAGTTGCAGTTGCACAAATTGCTGCTGGATTACTGATTTTTAGAATGGGGGAGGCATTAAAAGTTACTGTTGTATTGATAATGCTATCGCAACCTGCGGTATTGGCAATAACCGAAGTATATAATCCGCTAAGCCTTGCAATTACCCCATTGGGTAAAGTATAAAAACTGTTACAGGTTGCTACAGCCTGATTGGATATTGTATTTTGTAAAACGGCTAAAACAAGTGTTGCCACTGAATCGCAGCCTGCAGCGTTTGTTAGTGTAACGTTGTAATTGCCTGCAGCATTATACATATTTCCATTCCAATTATAAGGCAATTGGTTGATGCAAATTGCATGATTAGTTGTGCTGTTGGTTGTTTGATTTACTTTTAAAATCAATGTTGCAATCGAATCGCATCCTGCAGCATTTACAAAATTTACATTGTAAGAACCTGCAGCATTGTAATTATTTGCATTCCATAAAAATGGCAATTGGTTGTTGCAAATGGTTT
>JANPAP010000219.1:0-4195 GCA_031429975.1 Chitinophagaceae bacterium | reverse complement strand
GGATACCGATTATTGGATTCTGGATAGTGGATTCTGTTTTCTGGATACTGGATGCTGTATACTGGATGCTGGATACTGGATGCTGGATACTGGATGCTGGATACTGGATGCTGGATGCTGGATACTGGATGCTGGATGCTGGATACTGGATACTTGATGCTGGATACTGAATACTTGATGCTGGATACTGGATGCTGGATGCTGGATACTGGATACTGGATGCTGGATACTTGATGCTGGATACTGGATACTGGATGCTGGATAAAAATTTAACATCAAATCAAAATATCAGCAGATTCCTCGTACCTCGGAATGACAGCGAAAGTGTTTGCAGCATTATAAACTAAATTGCTTTGCTGTAAACTGATTTATTTTCTTCAGTTTTTGACCGTAGTAAATGCAGGTCAAAAGCCCGGCAGATATTTCTTACAAAATGATTGCCCAATTCTGTAAGCTCCAGCCCATTTTCATCCCAAATGATAAGCTTGTCTGCTTCCAGTTTTTTTAATTCGGGGAAACTGTATTTTCTTAATAAAGGCAAATGTTTTTTATTAAAACTGGTTTTTCCAAAACAACTTATCTGAAGAATATAACGACGAAAAGCAAGGTCTTCATCATTTAAAAAATATCCTTTTTTAACAGGGAATTGTTTGTTTTGAATCAATGAATAATAGTCATGCAAGGTTTTTTCATTTTGAGCAAATGATACACCCGTATCACTAATAGCCGATACGCCCAGACCAATCATTATTGTTGAATATTGGGTAGTATATCCCATAAAATTCCGGTGCAACCTCCCTTCTTTCCGGGCTATTGCAAGATCGTCGTTAGGCAATGCAAAATGATCCATGCCGATATCGGTATAGCCGTTTTCTAAAAATATTTTTTTTCCAAGTTGATACAATTGCATTTTCAAACTGGCATCAGGAAGATCATTTTCATCAAAAAGCCGCTGTCCACGGCTTGTCCAGGGCACATGGGCATAACTGTAAAATGCAACCCTGTCGGGCTTCAGACTGATGGTTTGCAAAATTGTTTTTTCCATGCTTTCCAAACTTTGCAAAGGCAAGCCATAAATCAAATCAAAATTTACACTTTTGTAACCGCAGTCTCTTGCCATTTCTGTAACATTTTGAACATTTGAAAATGGTTGGATGCGATTGATGATTTGTTGCACTTTTGGATCGTTGTCCTGCACACCAAAACTTACCCTGTTAAAACCTAACTGCTGCAATGCCTGCAGATGTTGCCTGCTGGTATTGTTGGGGTGTCCTTCAAAACTAAATTCATGATCGGGATGTATGATTGCGTTTTTAAAAATAGTTTGCAGTAAACTGGTTAAATTTTCAGGAGTGAAAAATGTTGGTGTGCCCCCTCCCAAATGCAATTCACGAATAACGGGTTTGCTATCCATTAAATTAAAATACAGTTGCCATTCATTTAACAAGGCATCCATGTATTCTTTTTCTACGGAATGATTGGTTGTTATTTTTTTATTGCAGCCACAGTAAGTACAAAGCTTTTCGCAAAATGGTAAATGCAGGTACAAACTAATTCCTTCACTATTATTTTTTATTGAAAATTGTTGCTGAAATGTCTGTTGCCACTGCATTGTATCAATATTATTTTCCCAATAAGGAACAGTGGGATAGCTGGTGTATCGGGGAACAGCAACATTGTATTTTTCCAATAAAGAATCAAGCATCCTGAAGAATTTAATTGGATGCAAATTGAATGATTCAATGCTTTTATTTAATGATCATAATCATGCAGGATGCCAATTTTGGTTTTGTTTTTAGGCTGGCATTGAGAGTAGGTTAAAAAATTATTTACAATCTGCACTTGTAAGTAGCCATTGCTTTGCCCTTTCAAGTGGCAGATCTATTTTATCATCACTTGATTCATCTACCTGTACATCCGGAAAAATTCTTTCAGGATATTTTTTCCCATTTCGATCTGTTTGAATTCCCGAAGAAATTAAAATAATGGAACCATCGGGTAAACTAAAATCAGTATTTCCTTTTGTAAACCCTGCTGTGGGTTGCCCAAATAATTTTGTATTGGCTTTACCAATAAAAGCTGCAACTGCACACTCCCCACTGCTGCCACATCCTGGGCCCGTAAGCACTGCTATAGCAACATTTTTATTTTTTAAATAGTATGGATTATCAACAGTTGATGTCCATTCTTTTTTACCTTTTTCTTCAAAATAGTATTTCCCATTTTGATAGCCATATCTGATCGTATCTTTTTTAGGGCTAAGTTCCCAACTGGTTATTCCATCGCCTAAAATAGGACCAAGACCTGCAACCATAGCAGAGCAATTACCGCCATTATCCTCTCTTAAATCAACTACCCAGGCACAGATTTTATTTTCAATATCAATTTTTTTTATTTGATTTTGTGCATAGGTTGCAAAAACAGCACATAAAGAATCTTTAAAGGTTCCAAACCCTGGCATAGAAATATAGCCAATTCCATTGCCTAAATATTCGGTAACAACCTTTCTTCCATCGTCCATAATATCACCATTCTTTAATTCCATTGCTGCAAATGGCACCATAAACATGGAATGGTTATCGCCATATTTTTTTAACTCATAAATAATATAGTTTGCCAGCAACTGGGCTTCGGTAAAGGATTGCATGCCTGTAGATAAAATTTTTAATTGTTTATCAAATACCTTCCAGTTTATCGAATCGTTGTACAACGAATTATTTTTAACCAGCTTTTTTAAACTATCCAAATACAGTTTTACAGATGCTGCTGTTTTTTTATTTCCGGGATTAAATTCTTCAATTTGAATATCATCAAACCAGGCAGTTCCACTACCATAAAGACATAATGCTATTTCTAATTTTTGGGTTTCGGGCCTAACTAAAACTATTAATGTTGTTTTTGTAAATTCCTTAGAACCTTTTACCAATCTATCTTGTTGACGGGTACTGGTATAATCAATCTTATTGTCCTGTTCGTTTTTTTGAGTACAGAGTAGTGCTACCCCAGCATTACAATCAACAGTTTTTATCCATGCAGTAATGTGAATTCTTTTTAGTGTTGCATTATTAATATCAATTTTTTGCGACACAGTATAAGAAAAATTAGTACTGTCCTGCACCACCATTTTTAAAGATTTCTTTCCGGTAACAGCATGCTTGGAATCGATGGAAACGGATGCAATTTTCAATGCAGTATAATTCCAATCCAAAGGTAGGGAGTTAGCCGAGTCCCTGCCTGATTCAAAACTATTGTTGCGTACAACTTGCGCCTGTATTGCATTGCAGAAGATGAGTAAAAGCAGTTGTAGAAAAAAGGTTTTCAAATTAATAAGTTTAACAGGTTGTAATTTTTAATGCGAATGGATTGTAGTGATACATAAACTTAAATAAATAAATTTGATTATGAAGTAAAATAAAATCAAATAAAAAATGCCGGATGTATTCCGGCATTTCAATTATTTAAAAAAATATTTTTGGGTCAATTTAAACTTCTAAAATCTACCGGAACCAATTTACTTACTCCGGCTTCTTGCATGGTAACACCATAAATTACATCCACAGCGCTCATGGTTTGTTTATTATGGGTTACAATAATGAACTGGCTGTTTTCGCTAAACTGCTTAATCATTTTTGTAAACTTACCAACGTTGGCATCATCTAACGGAGCGTCCACCTCATCCAAAATACAGAATGGTGCAGGCTTAATTAAATAGATTGCAAATAATAATGCCGTTGCTGTTAATGTTTTTTCACCACCACTTAATTGCCCGATTGAAGAAGGCCGTTTTCCTTTTGGCTTGGCAACAATCTCAATGCCAGTGTCAGCAAGGTTTTCAGGGTCAATCAAAATCATGTCGGCGGTATCGTCTTCAGTAAATAATGCTTTAAATACTTTCTGGAAATTCTCTCTTACTTTATTAAATGTTTCCAAAAATTGCTGGTTGGCAGTTGCTTCCACTTCCTGAATAGTTTGCATCAGGCTGTCCTTTGCCGTTACCAAATCATTTTTTTGTTCCATGATAAATTCATACCGCTTTTTCATTTCTGTATAAGCTTCAATAGCGGTGGGGTTTACCTCTCCAATATTTTCCAGCCGTTTACGCATGCGTTCGTTTTTATCCTGCAATTCTTCCAACGGAACTTCAGTTGTACGGGGCTCATCTATGATGGTATCTAAGTCAATTTTAAATTCTACA
>JANPAP010000218.1:0-5440 GCA_031429975.1 Chitinophagaceae bacterium | reverse complement strand
TTGTAGTAAAAATTGGCAATACCTGGAACTCGGTAAATATGCCAACAGTAATTACGCCAGGTAGTTTTATAAATTACAATGCTATCACTAACGATGAGTTTGGATACATCTACATTGGCACCAATAATGGCTTGGTGGTTTTTGATAATGGTGGTGATGTAACCGATACTACATTTTATAAAAGGCTTACAACTACCGAAGGGCTCCCATCAAATAATATTACCGGACTGGCTTATGATAAAGCTGGTGGCCGAATGATAATTACTACAGATGCCGGCATTGTTTTTTGGAATCTAAAATACAAAATAGATGTAAGGATGATTTGGGATTACAGTTTTCCAACCCGAGCCAATCAACCCATTGGAGTAGCTGCCGAAGGCGTATCCCGAATCTATTTAAAAATAAAAAAAGGCAGTGACACCTTACCCGATATAAAGGAATTAAAAGTTAGTATAAAAAGATATTCAGCTAATGAAGCTAACACCAGAGGTAAATTAAAAACAGCTACCATTATTGATAAATACAGCGAAGAAGCATCCACTGGAACTTCATCGGAAGTTACCATAAAAAAAATTGATGTACGCCCCGGCTTACCCAATGAGTATTGGGTTTGGTATGTATCGCCAGAAGATTTTTGTAATGATACCAACAGTGTTTATGCAAGTTTAAGAAGGCGATTTGATACCCTTACTTTTATTGCTACTTATATGAATGATACAAAAGATACGATGGATTACAAGATTGGTGTTGTGCGGCCACCCACCCTTTTTGTACACGGTTTGGCAAGTGCCCCTAATGCCTGGGATTATTTGCGGCATAATAATTTTGGGCAGTATGTTCAATTTATAAACAGTCCGATACTAACCTATAAAAGAGCGCCAAAATTAGATCCCATCGGTTTCTTTCAAAAAAATGCTGCACAACTTTTAGGAGGCGATATTAGTGTTTACAATAAAACCGAAGACCAGTTAAATACCCTGCAAGGAAATATTGAAGCCATCAGAAATATGCGCTATGCGGCTAACCAGGTAGATTATGTTTGCCACAGTATGGGTGGCACAATGATTCGATCGGCAGTTGGTTTTTTTCCAAAAAAATTCTTTGCTGGCGATGGTGATCCTTATTTATATAAAACTTACAAAAAAGGATTTACACATAAAATCATCACCATTAATACACCCCACAATGGCGCTCCAATTGCCGATGTGTTGGATCAGTTTATACCATTGGCACCATTAAGATTTAGAGTACTATTGAATGAGGCTTATAATTTTGCACCTGTGCTAATTGGTGGCTTTTTTAAACCCGTTGGTAATAATAATTTGATAGATGCCTTTGGTTCATTTGTGGCTACCGATGCAGTACATAATTTACAGGTAACCGATGCCCGTGGTGGCGTTAATTTATTAAAAACGCCTGCCAAATACCATATGATCATCAGCAATTTGAATTGGACTAATTATGATGAAAGCCTTGGTATAGCAGATTTTTTTCTGCCGAAAATTTACAAAATAATATTACAGGTTATGTACAGTTCAACCTACGATGACGCTGTTTTTAATCCTGCAACTGCTGCTGCCACCCGGACTTTTATTAAAACTATTTTTGATGAAGAACCCAAACAAATGATTGCAAGTTTTTTAAACTGGATGGCGGAAAAAAGAGGCTATCCCTTTTATTTAGCAGCCAGTGATGGCATTGTTCCACTATACAGTCAAACTGCTAGGCAAAGTACAATTCTACCCCATATCACCAAATTCTTTTGTACTGATACTGCAAACGGAAGCCAGGGCCTTAATGCAAACCATAGCAGTATTTTACAAAGAGATGATGTGGGGCAACGGGTATTTCAATTATTAAATACAAAGCTAAACAGCCTAACATTTGCAAATGAAATTCCAGCAGATGAAGATCCAGAAACACCTCTACTGCTGAAGCCCGAAAAAAATCCAGGCGTATCAAACAGGCCAACTTCCAGTCCGATAATTCAAACATTTTACGATACAACAAAAATTAAAATAGATGCTCCACTTACAAGCGCATCCATACTTGCAGACAGTTTAATTCAAATTAAATTCAGAATAAAAGATACCAGCAGGCTCGCCTACATCAATATTAATTTCCAGTTAGCCGATTCATTTAGAGTAACAAAAACATTTACTCAACAAAAAATTTCATTTAAAGTAAATCCTTCATTTACCGGTTCAACCAAAATTTGGGCAATGGCTGTTTATGATAATGCAGCTGGCAATGGTGTAAATTATTATCTGGATTCTGTAGTTGTTAGTGCAAGCAACATGTCGCCCTTACAGGGTTTTAGAACAAGTCCCGAGGAAATCGTAATCACTGCAGGGCAACCCTACTTTCCAAATTATGAAGTACAATACAACAATGCATGGATACAGATACCCAACAACAACCCGGGTATTTCAATCAGCATCGATTCTGTATCGATTCTAAAATATGATACCGCAACAGGCGCTTTTAATGGCTTAAACGAAGGCATTGCCATTGCAAATTTTGCCTATAATGGTTTTGCCGATTCCATCCAGTTTAAAGTGATAAATCCTTATAATTTTAATTGTATTAACAGCAGTATTTCCGGAGGAAGTTTTAAAAACCCTGCAATCTGGAGCAAGGGAATTGTACCCGATATTTGCGACTCTGTAATTATTTCAGGAGGGCACAACATTACCTTGGATACAACCCTTACCATCCGTGCGTTAAGAGTAAACAATGGCGGTACACTTAACCTAAACAATGCAGCTTTTACTTTACAATTAGGGCAAGGAGATGATGCTTTATCGATGGTTGATAATTATGGTAATTTAGTTATAAACAATGGAACAGTCTACATAAATGGAAGAATAAAACTTAATGCGGCATCAACCTTTAACATGAGTAATGGCACAATTATATTAGATGCCAACAAAGGCACTTCGGTTATTAGTGTTGGTAATGGCACTGCATTATTTGAAGCAGCTGCAGGTATGAATTTATTCAATTTTTCAGGAGGTACTTTGCAAATAAACGATCCACCATTTGGCAATACGAGCCAAACCATAAACTGCCCCTATGATTTTGGTAACAACAGCACATTGGCATTGGGCATCAACAGTTCCTCAACAAGCAGTAAAAATCCGGATGGGTTTGGCGGATTACAGTTTCCTAATAAAATCGGGAAACTCATCATTAATGCAGGCACAAAAAATGGTAACCGCCAGTTTATAAATAAAAAAACGCTTAATGCAAAAGGCAGTGTGGAAGTGAAAACTGGTAGTGGTATCATACTTCAGGCACCATTAAATATTTCGCAATAAAAAAAGAGGCTGACACATAAGCCAAAAAAATAACCGCAGAGACGCAAAGAAATAAAGTTTATTCAACCTGTAAAATCTGCGTCTTTGCGTCTCCGCGGTTAAAAAAGACAATTTTGCGAAAGCCTCATTTTTTAAAAAGCAAACAATATTTTTTACCAACCCAACACCCAGGCAAATATCAAGGGAGCTACAATGGTAGCATCGCTCTCAACAATAAATTTTGGTGTGCTGATATCGAGTTTACCCCAGGTAATTTTTTCGTTGGGCACGGCACCGCTGTACGATCCGTAGGATGTAGTGCTATCACTTATTTGACAGAAATAACTCCAGAAAGGCACATCATGCCACTCTAAATCCTGGTACATCATTGGCACCACACAAATTGGAAAGTCGCCGGCAATACCACCACCAATCTGAAAAAATCCAACGCCTTTTCCTGCCGAATTATTGCGGTACCAATCGGCCAGCCAAACCATATATTCAATACCACTCTTCATGGTGCTTGCCTTCATTTCATTTTTAATTACATAGCTGGCAAAAATATTTCCCATAGTGCTGTCTTCCCAACCGGGTACAACAATTGGAATATTTTTTTCTGCTGCAGCCAGCATCCAACTATTTTTTGGATCAATCTCGTAATACTCTTCCAACACACCACTCAACAACATCTGGTACATAAACTCATGCGGAAAATATCTTTCACCTGCCTTATCAGTATCATCCCATATTTTAAAAATGTGCTTTTGCAATCTTCTGAAAGCTTCTTCTTCCGGAATACAGGTATCGGTTACCCGGTTGTAATGATTCTCCAATAAATCCCATTCTTCCTGCGGGCTTAAATCCCTGTAATTGGGTATACGCTTATATGATTTATGTGCAACAAGGTTCATAATATCTTCCTCCAGATTTGCACCGGTACAACTAATGATGTCAACCTTACCCTGACGGATCATTTCGGCCAAACTCAAACCCAGCTCTGCTGTACTCATAGCGCCTGCAAGGGTTATCATCATTTTTCCACCTTCGGTAAGATGGGTTTCATATCCTTTGGCAGCATCCACTAATGCGGCTGCATTAAAATGCCGGTAATGAAGTTCTACGAATTGCGAAACGGGTCCTTTACTCATAATGTTTTTATTTAGGGGGCAAAAGTAAATTTTTTATGCTTGCATATTAAAAGAAATTATTGAACTTATTTTTCCATTAGGTATCATAAAAAATTGCCTTAAATAAGAAGCTGTCTAAAAATGTTTTTTAAATTCACTATGTGAATTTTCATCGCCACTAATTATCACGAATAATAAAAAAACATTAGTGAAAATTCGTGCAATTCGTGGCAAAAAAACTATAAAGTAGTTCCGAAATTATGTTTTTAGACAGCTTCTGAGGCAATCATTTTTTATTTAAATGGTACGGGTATTTAAAAAAAACAAAATAGGGGCAATTGATTTTATTTATCTTTTTTTACAACGCCTGTAACTACCAACCAGTGCCAACTTTGTACTGTTGTTAAGAAAATTCTAATTCCTTTGCTGCAATGTTAAAAAGTAAAAACGGCATTAACACTTGCTGATTTTACCCAACACTCAAAGAAATTTTTTATTGTTGAAGAATGATAAATAATTAAATAAACAGCTATCAATAATTTTAATGAAAATCACACCTGGCAAAGCTTTCCATCATTGGGAAAATAAAATTAAAGAATTTATAAATCAATTTTAAAAATAGATATGGCGCTGCTGCTTAATTTGCAACCCTCATTCTAAACAGGTTATCTTTATAATAATTGCACAGCTTATTAATTAAAAGCTATAAACAATAACAGCATGAATTTATTGGCACATGCATTCCTTTCATTTAAACAACCGCCCATTTTAATTGGCAATATTATCAGTGATTATGTAAAGGGAAAAAATAAATTTAACTATCCCCTGGAAATACAAAAAGGGATCATGCTGCACCGGGCCATTGATAGCTTTACAGATTTGCACCCGGCAACAAAAGCAGGAAAACAGTTTTTTAAACCAGTTTATGGTTTGTATGCCGGAGCTTTTATGGATGTGGTATACGATCATTTTTTAGCAAATGATACTGCCCAGTTTATTGATGAAAAAGCATTG
>JANPAP010000217.1:0-5190 GCA_031429975.1 Chitinophagaceae bacterium | reverse complement strand
TATTCTCTTAACTTAATGACATTGCCCGGCGGGGGTTTTGCTTTTGTGTTAATCTCTTTTCTAAAATCATATTACCCCGTTGGGGTTATCAACAAATAGATAGCAAGTATCTTGGTGGTTAGGCAAACACGGATAAAATTTATGAGAGGATTGTTAAGAAAATGATGGCAATAATTTTAGGAACAAAAAAAATAAGTACAGCAGGTACAGTTTACAAAAAATCAGGCCTTTTATAAAAAGCTAAATAAAATTCAAACTACATAATTTGCTCTTGTCTTACAAATCAAAGAGGTTAAGTTTGCAATTCAATTTTATTTAATGAACCGAAACTATTTTTACTTTTTACTTTTTACTTTCGGCCTGTATATTATTGGGAGTTTACTGGGATGTGCCCAAATAGGTATGCCAACCGGCGGCGACCGGGATAGCATTGCACCGGTATTGTTAAGCGCTGTGCCTGCTTTAAAAACAACCAACTTTACCGGCAATAAAATTGTGTTGAATTTTGATGAATACATCGATTTGCAAGATGTACAAAAAAATGTGTTAATATCGCCTTTGCAAAAAAATATTCCAACTATTTCGTTTAAATTAAAAACAGTTACGGTTAAATTAAAAGACAGCCTGTTACCCAATACAACCTATGCCATTAATTTTGGCAATGCCATTAAAGACAACAATGAAGGCAACCCTTTTAAAAATTTTACCTATGTTTTTTCAACCGGCAATACCATCGATTCTTTATTACTGAGTGGCCAGGTAATTTTGGCCGAATCGGGCAAAACAGACAGTACCATGGTTGCCATACTGTACCGCAATGTACCCGACTCTGCTGTAAAACACAGCAAACCCAATTACCTGGCAAAGCTGGATGGCGAAGGAAAATTCACCTTTACAAATCTGTCGGCGGGGCAATATAAATTGTATGCCCTTAAAGATGATGATGGCAGCAAAACCTACAATTCAACCTTTGAAACATTTGCTTTTAATGATTCCGACATTGTTGTTTCAGCCAATACAAAATCAGCTACCATGTATGCATTTGCTCAGGAAATTGAAAAGAAAAAAACGCCGGCGGTAACAACAAAAAATACAGCCAATACAAAATTAAAATACAGCACATCGCTCAGTATTATTTATCAGGATTTATTAAATCCACTGCAGCTAAGTTTCAACAATCCAATTAAAAATTTTGACAGCACAAAAATATTTTTAACCGATTCTTCTTTCAATAAAATTTTAAAAACAAGTTTTTCAATTGACAGTACCAACAAAATTATCAGCTTGCAAACAAAGTGGAATGAAGATTTTGATTACCGGCTCATCCTACAAAAAGATGCGGTAACCGATACATCCGGAAATCAATTATTAAAAGCTGATACGATTAAATTTAAATCGAAAAGGCAAAGCGAATATGGAAACCTCGTTATCCATTTTAGTAATTACAAAGCGGGTAAACACAAAGTGTTGCAATTTTATAAAGGCGAAACTTTATATAAATCCATAAAAATAACCAGCGCCGAATGGGCTGATAAATTATTTGAACCCGGAGAATACGAGTTGCGTATTTTAGAAGACAGCAACAACAATGGCCTATGGGATCCGGGGAATTACAGCAAAAAAATTCAACCCGAAATTGTAACAGCTACCGGTAAAAATTTAACTGTTAAAGCCAATTGGGATAATGAACGAGAGGTGGAATTGTAAAAGCCCCCTCTAAATCTCCCCCAAAGGGGGAGACTTGAAATAGAGGCAATTAACCAATGGCTACCTATATTTGTGCTATGATTTTTTCGTCGTCTCTTTTAGAAAATGCTGTTAATGAATTTGCCAAACTACCGGGTATTGGAAAAAAAACTGCCCTACGTTTGGTACTGCATTTAATAAAGCAGGATGTAAATGAAGTTAACCAGTTCAGTGAAGCCATCGCCCAAATGAGGGCCGAAATAAAATTTTGTAACCGCTGCCATAATATTTCCGATTCTGTAATTTGTAATATTTGCAGTAACCCTTCCCGTAAGCAGGATTTACTTTGTGTGGTTGAAAATATCCGGGATGTAATTGCTATTGAAAGTACCCAACAGTTTAATGGACTGTACCATGTTTTAGGCGGCATCATTTCTCCATTGGATGGGGTTGGTCCCGATCAATTAACCATCGACTCTCTTATAAGCCGGGTTGAAAAAGATACCGTTGCCGAAATAATTTTTGCACTCAATGCCAACGTTCAGGGAGATACTACCGTATACTATATTAGTAAGAAATTAAAACAGGTTAAAGTAAAAATTACAACCATTGCCCGGGGCATTGCTTTTGGTGGTGAATTGGAATATGCAGATGAAATGACCCTTGCCAAAAGTATCAGCAACCGCATACCGGTTGAAAACTATATTACTGCAGGCAACTGATTTCCCATTTTTGTTATTTTTTCCTAACTGGCTTAATTTCTTTGCAGTCTTTGAATATTATCTTTAATTTAATCCGGACGAATGAAAAGGAAAGTAAAAAAAATAATAGCGGTTGTCCTTATACTGGCAGTTTCCGGAGTTGTCGCAGCATACTATTTGTGGAATAAACCGCATTTGAATGTAGCCAATGCCGCAGGCATAAAAACAGATGGCGTATCATTATATAAAGCATTTGTTGCGGATTCTTTAGCAGCACAAAAGGAATTTGTTCAGCAAGTGGTGGAGGTCTCAGGAAATATCAGCAGCATTGCAGCCAACCAGCAAAACAAAATGATCGTATTGATTAAAACAGCAACAGAAGGGGCCTGCATCAATTTTACTATGGAAGAGGAAGCAAACAATTTGAAAGAAGGGAAACAGGTTATTATCAAGGGTATTTGCACTGGGCTTGGCCAGGGAGATGCCAGCCTGGGGATAATGGGAGATGTTTATTTGGTAAGATGTTATTTGCTAAAATAGAAAATGGTATGGAAAAAAAATGTGTAATCTTTTTTCTGGCAGGCTGCATAAGTTTAATATTATTTTCCTGAAAACATGAAATACGGGTAATTATCACTCCGCCAGTTAATAACACTGTTTGTTTTGAGGAAGATGTATTGCCCATCTTTCAAACCAACTGTGCCAAATCCGGTTGTCATGATTCTGTTACCATGCAAGAGGTACATCAGTTTGACCGGTACGCTACTATTGTTGCACACGGAATAAATGCCGGCGACAGCAGCAACAGCGAGATATATAAGGTAATTACAGCGGGTGCCCCATCCCGTATCATGCCTAAGTTCCCTAATAAATCTTTAACTGCGGCTCAAATACATATAATTGCCACCTGGATACAGCAAGGTGCAGCCAATTCCACCAACTGTGCACTGGCCTGTGATATCAGCCTATTCACATACAGTGGCGCTGTTCGCCCCATCCTGCAAACCCACTGCCTTGGTTGCCACAGCGGGCTTGCTGTTGATGGCGGTTTTATATCATTAGAAACTTACGATGGGGTAAAAGAACAGGTAACTATCAATACATTATATCCAGCAATTACACATACAGGCCCCATCCCAATGCCTAAAATTGGCAAGAAACTCAGTGATTGTAAAATTGCAATAATAAAAAAATGGATTGAAGCCGGGGCTCCTGATAACTAAACAAATTTTTATCACTTATCAAAAAAAACAAATGGTTTTGTAATATTTTTGTCAAAAAACCATTCCCAGGTTAACCATTGATCACCCAGAGGTATCTTAAGTAATGGGCTTCTAAAAAGATAATGGCATACTACTTGCAAACACTAATAATAATTATATTTGCAGTATTAGAAGCTGTTTGAGTTATTTTTTTATACCAAATTATGTGGATAAAAAATGCCACAAAGTATGCCAGTGAAAGCCCGCCTGACCGGACGGGCAGGGATTGTGACACAAGGATGGCCCCATAAAAAACTAATGCTGGTATCAAAAATATTTTAATAAATGACATTTAAATAAATGAAAATGAAAACCTCTCTGTATATTATTGCCCTTTTTTTAATAATTCTTTCGGATGCGGTGCTTTTTACATCCTGCAAAAACAAGCCTTTCGTACCAACTGTTTATGAATGTACAGGCGAAGCAGGCGTAATGTGCAATGTAGCAGGAAAAGCCGGGGAGCCGGGTGGTGGAGGCAATGGGGGCAGCGCTTTAAATTCAACACTGTATTGGCCCGCTGATGTGATGGTGGATAATGCAGGTTGTGTTATGATAATAGATTTCAACAATCACTGCATTAGAAAAGTAGGGGCTGAAGGGATTATTTCAGTTTTTGAAGGCTCAGGTTTTTTGGGGGATAGTGCCACAGGCCATGCTTCCCATGTAAATATGAATCATCCTTCCAGCATGACGCAGGATGCCAACGGGGACTATTGGATAGCCTCCTGGCACAACTGGAAAATAAAAAAAGTAGATCGCACCACCATGTTTGTCACTTCTCCCGTAGGCACTACACAAGGTTTCCTGGGTGATGGGGGCCCTGCCAATGCTGCCAAAATGGATCTGCCAAGCGGCGTGGTATTTGATGGGGCAGGAAATATGTACATTTCAGATCAGGGAAACCAGCGTATCCGTAAAGTAGATATTTCTACAATGAATATCACTACCGTTGCCGGAGATGGGACACAATCCTTTGCAGACGGAACTGGAACGGCAGCAAAATTTAATTTTCCAAAAGGAACAGATGCCGGGCCTGCAGGAAGAATTTGCATTTCTTCTGACAAGCTATTTATTTATATAGCTGATACACAAAATAACCGTATCCGAAAATTGAATGTCGCAACCGGTGAAGTAACCACAATTGCCGGAACAGGCATAGCCGGCTTTAGCGGTGACGGAGGTGGGGCAATGAATGCTGAGCTCAATTACCCAACTGATGTGGCTATATCATCTTCAGGGGTATTATTTGTTGCTGATTCAAAAAATCATACCATTCGTAAGATAGATACAAACGGTATTATATCTACCTGCGCCGGTATCCCCGGTGTAGCAGGATATTCTGATGACAGAACACGGGCTGTTAATGCAAAGCTGAATACTCCCAGGGGTGTTTTTATTACCAATGATAATATCCTTTACATAGCTGACACTTATAACAACCAGATAAAAAAAGTAGTAGATCCATAGTTAAAAATAATATTAAAAGTAAAATACTTTGTAAAGCCATGAAGTGTTTTTGTTTATAATACCAGCATGATAAA
>JANPAP010000216.1:0-2451 GCA_031429975.1 Chitinophagaceae bacterium | reverse complement strand
TTTTTAAAACAAAAATTAAAGCAAGTAAAGGCATTTGTTTTTGATTGGGATGGGGTGTTTAATAATGGCCAAAAAAACCTGGAAGGTCACAGCTCATTTAGTGAGGTAGATTCGATGGGAATTAATATGATGCGGTTCAGTCATTTTTTATTGAATAATAAACTGCCGGTTTGCGCAATCATCAGTGGCGAAAATAATCAGTTGGCTGCTTCCTTTGCAAAACGAGAAAACTTTCATGTTAATTATTATAAAGTAGCGCATAAGGAAACTGCCCTGTTGCATCTGTGTAATCAGTATCATATTTCGCCGGCCGATGTGTTGTTTGTGTTTGATGATGTGCTCGATTTATCGGTTGCTAAATTGGCCGGTGTTCGTTTTATGATTGGTAGAAAAACAAGCCCACTACTTGAAAAATTTGCAATTGAAAACAGGCTAGTAGATTATGTTACCCAATTTGATGGTGGACAAAATGCCCTGAGGGAAATTTCAGAAATTGTAATGGCGCTTTCCAATAATTTTAATTTAAGTATCGAACAACGGATGAAATTTGGGGATGGATATCAATCCTACCTGAATTTGCGAAAACAAATTCTACCAGAGTTGTACACTTCAAAGGATAACGAAATAATTCAACCATAAATGATAGTAGGAATAATACCTGCAAGATATGCCAGCAGCCGCTTTCCGGGAAAGCCATTGGTGGATATTAAAGGTAAAACCATGTTGCAGCGGGTGTATGAGCAGGCATCAAAATCTAAATTGCTCAGCAAGGTTATTGTTGCTACTGATGATGCAAGAATTTATGATCATGTAAAAGATTTTGGCGGTGAAGTTGTGATGACAGCCGAACATCATCCAAGCGGAACAGACAGATGCTGGGAAGCATTGCAACTACTGGATGTCGATTATCAGTATGTAATAAATATTCAGGGCGATGAGCCTTTTATTGTTCCCGAACAAATTGATGAACTGGCTGCCGTGTTGTTGGATGGTAAAATTGAATTAGCTACCCAAATGATTGTTGCAGATAGTTATGAAATATTGTTTGATACTGGTGAAGTAAAAATTGTATTGAATACAAATAATGAAGCCCTTTATTTTAGCCGGATGGTTATTCCATTTATAAAAGGAGTGGAGGAAAAAGAATGGCACAAACATCATCCTTATTTCAGACATGTAGGCATGTATGCTTACCGAAAAGATGTGCTGGAAAAAATTACAAAACTTCCCGTTTCATCATTAGAAAAAGCAGAGTCGTTAGAACAATTGCGATGGATTGAAAATGGGTTTACAATAAAATGTGTTGTTACAAAATTCGAAAGTCATTGCATTGATACAGCTGAGGATATAGTGAAAGTTTTAAAACTAATGAGGGATTAATATCATCATCCGATCAATTTTAAAAATTCCTCTTTTTTTCTTCTTGAAACATCAATCAAAGTTCCATTTTCTAATTCAACCTGGCCACCATCCCCTTTAATATATTTTTTAATATATTGGATGTTTATAATGTGCGAATGATGGGGCCTGAAAAAAATATCTGCAGGCAATAATTCTTCGAATTCTTTAAGTGTTCTTGAAGCAGTAATTTTTGTGTTATTAGAAAAGTGGATGATGGTATAATTGCTATGTGCATCTAAGTGGACGATACTATTAACTTCAAAAAAATGAAGGCCATCTACAGATGGAATGGCAAGCTTATTAAAATTCTTTTTTTGTTGAAGGTTATGCATCATTAAATCAACCTGTTTGCCAAGATGCTTATTTTCAATGGATGCTATTTTTGATATGGATAACCTTAATTCTTCAATGTCTACAGGTTTTAATAAATAATCGAAGGCCGCATATTTAATTGCCTTAATTGCATATTGGTCATAAGCAGTAGTAAAAATTACATGAAAATTTTTTTCACCTATTGCATTCAACATTTCAAAGCCATTCATGCCAGGCATTTCAATATCTAAAAACACAATTTGTGGATGGTGCATTTCAATAGCTGCAATGCCCTCTTTGCCATTGGCAGCTTCTCCTACTACTTGTACAATAGGACAATAGTCTTTAATTTTTTCACTAAGTGCCAAACGCCCTTTTGTTTCGTCGTCAATAATTATTGCAGTATACATTAAATAATATTTATGTAAACAGATACTTCTGTGCCGACAGGCTTGTCGTTTTCGTAAAGGTCTGTAATTGTTATTGAAGGTTCTTTTTCTTTGTTAAACAACATTACCCTGTCATGGCTCATTTGCATCCCATACGATTTTTCTTTTCCTGCATTTATTGTTTCTGCTGCCTTTCTGCCTATTCCATTGTCTCTAATCAAATAATTAATTTTGTTTTCCTTTTGGGCTATTTTTATTTGAAGAAACCCGTCTTTTGTTTCTTTATTTCTAAGCCCATGTATAATAGCGTTTTCAATAAATGGTTGTACAATCAACGGAGGTACTTTAT
>JANPAP010000215.1:0-3421 GCA_031429975.1 Chitinophagaceae bacterium | reverse complement strand
GAGATTTTTAAGAATTAATTCATTGGGTCGTACAATTGCCAATTCATAGTCGTTTACATTCACCACTTCTTTTGTGTATTCCAGCATGGGCGATGCATCGCTTCCTAAAAAGTGTTCGCCGTTACCAACTCCAATAACTAAAGGGCTACCTTTTCTTGCAGCAATAATTGTTTCCGGATCGTCTTCATCAATTAATAAAATACAGTAGGCTCCGGTAATTCTTTTTAATGCAATCCTTACCGCTTCTTCCAGACTAGATTCGTTATTTTTTTGAATATCCTCAATAAAATTCAATAACACTTCTGTATCGGTATCGCTTGTAAAACTATAGCCTTTTGTTTCCAGCTCTTTTTTAATTTGAGCATAATTTTCAATGATGCCGTTGTGAATCATCGCTAATTTGCCACTGGCAGATTGATGTGGATGGGCATTCCGATCGTTGGGTTCGCCATGGGTAGCCCAGCGGGTATGCCCAATTCCTATATGCGAATGCAGATCGGCACCCACAACAGCTTCTTCTAAATCTGCAACACGGCCTTTCTTTTTATAAACTTTCAGTCCGCCATTTAATAATGCAACACCAGTGCTGTCATAACCACGATACTCCAGTCTTTTTAACCCTTTAATTACAATTGGGTAAGCCTCTCTGGGGCCGGTATATCCTACAATTCCACACATAATAAAAATAATTTTAGGTTATTTAAACAGCCGATAAGTTCGCTTTTCAAGCCCGAAAAAAAGGAAATAAATTTATTACAAAATCTTCTTTATCCGATGTCCGATTTTTCAAAATCCACAATAACTTATCAAAGGTTTGCAAAATAACGAAAATGTAGAGAAAAAAGTCTGTAATAGTTGCGACTATGCTTATTTAGATTCCAGATTATTCTACAATTAAGATTGAATTGGGCATTTTAATTTAAGTCCATTTCTAAATTTATCTTTTGTTGATTAACTTAGTTTTGATTTTAACGAGTTTTAAAATTAAATCCATCACACTTAATTATGAAAAATATATTTCTTTTATTGATTGCATTTATAGGTACCCATACCATTGTTGCCCAAACAAATTGGCCTTATTCAAATACAACGAATATCTACATTGTAAGGCATGCAGAAAAACTAGAGGGCAACGATCCGTTGCTTACCGATGAAGGGAATACCAGAGCCGGCGATTTAATGCGGATATTAAATGACAAAAAAATTAAAAGAATTTATGTTACTCAATATTTGCGTACCCAAAACACAGCCGATAGTTTACGGATACAATTGGGTATTGATACCATTCAGATTTTGGCTGATACCAGTTGCGCCAGCCTTTTTACAGCCATTACAAAAAACAATGATTGGGATAAACCCATTTTAATAATATCACACAGCAATATCATGCAGAAAATTATTTACAAATTAGGCGTTACCGATTTTCTACAAGAATATATTCCTGCCAATGAATTTGATAATTTGTATCAGATTCGTTTTGAAAAGATGATTCCAGTACTTACGCAATTAAAATATGGGAAGGCCTCTGCTGCTGCTCCAAAAATGCTACAATAAGTAAATTTATTTTTTTTATTTATTTAAAGGCTTTATAAACAAAGTGGGATAACCCATTCTATAGAAAATGCATTATTAATACTCCTTATTTGATGTTTTGAATTATTTTATTTCGATGACCAATATCATCTAATACATCTGTTTTTATCATTGTTTTTTTTTGTTGCATTTCCGTTATTTGTAGTAGCAATATTTTTAAATATTTTTAAAATAGACAAAATGAAAAAGCGATTTTTAAGCCTGTCTATATCTTTAGCAGGCATTTTACTCTTAGCGATTTCCTGTAAAAAAGAACCGGCAGCAATTCAAACAAGTGGCAATAACAACAATGTAGGAACGCTTTCAAAAAGTTATAAAGAAAAGTTTGAAGGAGTGCAATACGTACCATTGAAAATTCAACTTAAAGCAAATGTTTATGCAAACAATCAAACCCTTACAAAAAGAATTGATTTAAATAAGGACAATGAATTTGACTTTACTGTTGGCATTTCAATTGAACGATCAAAAAGTAATAATTATTACCAGATTTACAGTTTCATCAGTGCCAATAAAGAAGGCGGCATTCTTTCTGATTTTGCTGCCACTGTTTTAAAAAACAATCCTTATGCATGGCAAACAATTTCGTTAAAACCAGAAAGCCTGATTGGACCTGAAAATGAAACTTATGCAATCTTTTCGCTTCCATCAACATTTTATTATGCATTTGATTTTGGCCCACCAATCAGAGGTGGCGAATTTATTGGTGCCGGCGAACAATTGATTGGAATGTATTTTAAAATCAATAACAATATCCATTTTGGATGGATGCGGATTGTTTTGGGAAATTATGGAAATGAGTTTACTGTTATTGATGCCGCTTATAATACGATTCCAAAGTTTCCGATAATTGCAGGAGCTACAGACTGACGAAAAAATTAAAAAAGGAAATCTTATATTAATACATAACAGTTTGTAAAGTGCAGGATATTATTGCATAATTATGATACTATTTTTACTTACAAAATTCAGCAAAAATAAATGCTGTTGAAAAGCAAACCTGCCTAACAAAAAATCTACAGTTTAAAGAACTGATAGCCTACCTTTAAATTGATTCAATAACTTATTTTTTAAGTTTTATCATTAAATAAGCTTTGTTTTCATTACCGAAAATTTATTATTAAAATGGATTATTCTTTTTTTGCCTACATACAAAAGATGGAGTTAATTGGTTTTTTTTCAGGATACCCATTGATTTATGCAGCTATCTATTTTTTTACAGGAAGAAAGCCAATAAAAAATATTTTCATTAATAAAATCTCATTATTCCTGCCAACTGGTTATGCACTGGTTGGCACATTGTATTTGGGCCTTCAGTTAAAAAATTTATATCCTGATTATTCCATTGAAACAATCAGCCAAGCTTTTTATCAACCCATATTAATTTGTTACGCATTGCTTTCCTTACTTTTCTGGATTCCTGCAATAGCAAGAAAAACCATTTTGAGTTTGCTTCATAGCATTGTATTTTTTTACTTTATTTTAAAAGATTTATTTGTTCAAATTTTTGCAATTTCAGCCGACTGGAATATTTTAAGCAACGATTTTAAGTTGTACAATGATAGTATGCTATTGAATTTGGGGGCTTTTGCAATTATTGTTTTAATAAACTATTTGTTATTCCGCTTTAAAAAAAACAAGTCTTAAAACTTCCCTTTTACAGTTTGATTTATTCCGTTCAGAACATTTATTTCCTTTCAAGCTTTACTGCAATTAAATTTAATTAAGCAGTATTATAGTTATCTGTTAATGTGATTTATATCATATTTTTTTTTGACTATTGTCATAATACTGTCAGCACCTCAGGCATATTTTTATGCCGTTAAATTAT
>JANPAP010000214.1:0-3282 GCA_031429975.1 Chitinophagaceae bacterium | reverse complement strand
AAATTTTGCTGTTCAAAAGTCAGGTACAGCAATTGCAATTGAAGGTAGAAAGCGAATAAACGTTACCGATACCATCCAGTTCAAAATGTGGAATATGCTACAACAGTCATATCAATTTGAGTTTGTTCCTCAAAATTTGGGTAATACAGGTTTAACCGCAATGTTACAGGATAGTTACTTAAACAGCAATACAGCACTCGATCTAAACACAACCAATACAGTGAATTTTACAGTGGATGCAAATGCTGCATCTGTATCCAGCAATCGATTTAAAATTGTGTTTGTACAAGTAACTCCATTGCCGGTTAGCTTTATTAGTGTAAGCACCAACCGCATTGGCAGCAATGTAAAAGTTGATTGGAAAGTTGCTGCAGAAAGAGGTATTCGCAATTATGAAATTGAGCGTTCAATCGATGGCCGCAATTTTGTTGCTGCTGGAACAATTACAGCAAATGGTAACACTTCAACAGAATTTGCCTACAGCTTTATAGATTTGAATGTTGCTGCAATAACCTTGTATTACCGAGTTAAAAGCATCAGTGTTACTGGCGATGTGAAGTATACAAATATTGTAAAATTAAGTGCTGGCAATATCAAACCAGGATTTAGTATTTCTCCAAATCCGATAGAAGGAGCTGTAGTAAATTTACAGTTTAAAAATCAGCCAGCAGGCAGGTACAATGTAAGAATGGTAAGCATTACAGGCCAATCGCTGTTTACAACAACCGTAAATCATGCAGGTGGAAACAGCACACAATTGTTGGGCCTTCCGGAAGGAATAGCAAGTGGTACTTATCAATTTGAAATTATTGCAGCAGATCAATCAAGAACCATTAAAACAGTGATACTGCCAAATAAAAATTAATTTTTCGGCAGGCAATAAAAGCAACCATTCAATTGAGGATGGTTGCTTTTTTATTTTACTGAATTCAATTAGTAAAATATTGGAAGAAAGTTTGCGTATAATAAAATCAATTACATTCGTAAAGCTATCCTCAAGAAATATTTTAAAAAATAATTTTAATAATATGATACAATTTTACAAATGGTTTATTCAATTATTGGTTCTAACTTTTTCTGGAATTTATGTATCAGGGCAACCAAATTATGTAACCCAAATTGGCCTGCCCTTTTTTGTACAAACAAGCGCAACAAATGGTATCGTTTTTTCAAAAAAAAATGCTGAAGTAAAGAAGAATGGATTGATTCCTTTCAGTCATTTAAAAGCTGCTGTGGGCTTGATAAAATTAGACAGCAGATTGTATAGTATTAATGGATCAACAGTTTCATTTGCTGATGCCAATGTGGTGGTATTTGATAATGCATACTCAAATGTAGTTGATGGCGACGATGCAATTAAATTGGCAAATTCTGGCGAAAATTATGGGATTTTAAGAGACAATAAAATATTGGTAATTGAAGCCCGGCAGATAATTACCAATAAGGACACACTCTTTTTTAGGGTGTGGAATTTGCAGCAGCAAAATTATAAATTTGAATTTGTTCCAAACGATTTAAATACGCCGGGCTTGAGTGCTGTTTTGCAGGATAATTATTTAAATATAAATACTACGCTGGATCTTTCAAATACCAACACTATAAATTTTACTGTAAATGCTGCTGCAGGTTCGTCAGCTACAAACCGCTTCAGAATTGTATTTGAACAATTAACTCCCTTGCCGGTTAGTTTTTTAAACATCGCCGCAAACAGAATTGGAAATAATATTAAAGTTGATTGGCAGGTTGCAGCCGAAAGAGAAATTATTAATTATGAAGTGCAACGATCAACCGATGGACTAAATTTTATTGCTGTTGGAATTGTTTCCGCTAACCGAAATTCAGCTACATTAAATTATAACTGGATGGATTTAAACGCTGTTTCAGGAACGTTTTTTTACCGGATAAAAAGTAATGGAATTTCTGGAGAAGCAACATATACAAATATTGTAAAAGTTGCTGCTGGTAAACAACAACCGGGTTTTTCGATTTCTCCAAATCCTGTTGAGAATGGCATTATTAATTTACAAATGATTCATCAACCATCGGGTAATTACCGTTTGCGATTAATAAATTTAAGTGGGCAAACAGTTATTAATAAATCGTTCAATCACAGTGCTGGCAATGGTTTGCAAATATTACAATTGCCCGAATTACTTGCGGCAGGAAATTATACTGTTGAAATTATTGCTGCGGATAATACTAAAACAAATTTGGCAATTTATTTGGCGAAACATTAAAATGTACAAAAAAAGAGGCTGTCTTATAAACCCCAAAAAAACCGCAGAGGCGGAGAGACGCAGATTTTACAGGTTGAATAAACTTTATTTCTCTGCGTCTTTCCGCCTCTGCGGTTAAAAAAGATAATTTTGAGCCTCTTTTTATAGAAGCCTCTTTTTAATTGACTTTAGCATTTAATATTTTAATACCAACGCTATCTGTACCTTTTGGTGCAAAATATTTTGTTTTAAAATCAACAGCTTTACCAGGCGCTACCAATTCGTAAATTGTTTCTTTATCTTTTTCGAGCAATACCTTTGTTTTACTAAAAAAACTTAACTCCAGTAATACATCCTTGTACACTGCAATTTTTGCATTGTTGTTGATGGTTCCTTTAATTACTGTTTGTCCAATCAAGTTGTGTTTGTCTTTGCTGGTTATAGTTAAAAATTGAAGAGGATTTTTTGTTTCCCTTTCTTCTAATTTTTTCATTGATTTTTCATAAATGTCTTTTTCATCAGCAGCTTTTTTTTCATTGCTATTACAAGCCGAAAATAAAATACTGCCGATTAATAAAAGGGAGAGAAGTTTTTTCATGATTAAATTTTTTAAAAGTCAAAAGTAAAAAGTCAAAAATCCAATATCCAGCATCCAGTATCCAGTATCCAATATTCAGTATCCAGCATCCAGCATCCAGTATCCAGTATCCAGCATCCAGTATCCAGTATCCAGCATCCATTTCCAACGCTCAACCCGATCCTCAATCTTTTCAATCATTATTAAATTAAAAAAAACTTTCCCTAATAGTTTGCTATTTAAAATACTACCCTTACCTTTGCACTCCAAATTAAAAAACGGAATTTTAAAAGTTCTTTATATATGTCACAACGAATCAGAATTAAATTACAGTCTTACGACCACAATTTAGTAGATAAATCTGCCGAAAAGATCGTAAAAACTGTACGTAGTACAGGTGCAGTGGTAACAGGGCCTATTCCTTTACCAACGCATAAAAAGATATTTACTGTATTGCGTTCACCTCACGCGAATAAAAAAGCACGTGAG
>JANPAP010000213.1:0-5230 GCA_031429975.1 Chitinophagaceae bacterium | reverse complement strand
AAATTTGCTACGAACCAGCGATACAATATCTAATTTCTTATTGAGTTCATGTAATGAAAAAACAGATGCTGCAATGATTACCGGAAAGGTTATCATATATTTTAAAGTGCCTTCGGTATATTTCACCAAAACAAAACAAGTAACTGCTAATAAGAATTGAATAAGAAATATTTTATAAAAAGCCGGTTCAAACAAAAACTCATATTTCCAATGTATGATGGCATAGGTTTGTAAAACACCCAATGAATAACAAACCAGAAATGAAATTCCGATTCCGTTTAAACCAAAAAATTTGTAAAAGAGCATATTCAATGCCAAGGTATAAATATTGGCAACCAGTTCGCTGTAAAAAAAAACTTTTGAATTGCCTTTAGCCAGCATCATAAAACCCATGGCCCAGGTAACTGCCTTTAAAAAAAGGCCCAATGCCACCAACTGAATCATGCCATTAATGGCTACAAATTTGGAGGAATAAAGTATTAATACCGCAGTATTTATAAACACCATAAACAAGATCAATACAGGCGCTAAAATTAAAATCCCGATTTCTGCTTGTTGATTAATTAATTCCGCAGCTTTTTTATTGTTGTTTGAAACTGCCGATAAACGGGGATAATAATCCGTTGCCATTGCAGCAAATATCAACCCTACATAAGTATTGATAATCGCAAATCCTGCGTTATACAATCCTACCTGCTCCACACCTCCTTGCCTGCTTATAAAAACACCCAACAAATAAGCAGCGCCTAATCCAATCAATCCGCTTAAGCTTAATAAAAACCCCATACGCAACATGCCTGCGCATTCCGTTTTTAAAACTGCTGTTGTAACTGCCGTTTTTTCAATAGCTATTTTTGATGAATAAAAATAAACGATGGCCAATCCAATTATAGAAGTAATAATGATGGCCGGCACTATCCCTTTTACACCCAGTTTGTAATAGATAGGTATTGATACCAACAAACCAATTACCGAAGCAGCCATATTTGCTTTTGCCAGATATTGCAGCTTACGCATTCCCTGTAACACCACCATTTTTCCAGCAGACAATTGGCCTAATAAGAGTATGATTGACACCCACCTAAATGCAACCGTGTAATCAGGATTTCCAAATGCAAGTTTACTTAATGCCTGTGCTAATACAAAAGTGATCAGCGTACCTAAAATACCAGTAATCCAAACCAGTCGGCCAATTACTGAAATAACAGTAGCTATGCGTTGGTTATTACCTGTAGCATTGGCTTCTGCAACATTTTTTACAGCACTGGTGCTTAATCCAAAATTAGTAATGCTCCCTATCATACCTGTTGATGAGTTTAATAAGCCGGCAATACCCATACCGGCAGGGCCCAACAATACTGCAATAATTTTTGAGCGGATGATGCCAAATAGGATATTAAAAACCTGCACGCCTCCAAAAAGAGAAGTGGCTTTCATAATTTGTCTGTATGAATTTCTTTGTTCTGTCAATTATTTTTGGTTGTCGAAATTTTTTATGTAATTGAATTCAAAACTTCCACAACCACTTTTTTGTCATCATCGGTCATTACCGGGCTAATGGGTAAACTTAAAACTTCGTTATGAATTTGCTCTGTAATTGGGAAAGATAAGTGGTTAAAGTGGGGGTAAGCTGCTTGCTTATGAGGTGGGATGGGGTAGTGAATTAAGGTTTGAATGCCTTTATTTTCGAGTTGCTTTTGTAAATGGTTTCTGTTGCTGCTACGTACTACAAATAAATGCCAAACATGCGACAGGCAATTATCAACAGTAGTATTACAATTTGCAACAACTGGTAAAGTGTATCGGTTGACATCAATGTTTGCTAAATAATATTGTGCTATCTGCCGCCGTTTTAAATTATCGGCTGCCATTCTTTTTAACTTTACCCTTAAAGCCGCTGCCTGTATTTCATCTAACCGGGAGTTTAAACCGGTATAGGTATTTTGGTATTTTACTTTTGATCCATAATTGGCAATGGCACGTATTACTTCTGCCAACTCATCATCATTGGTAGTAACTGCTCCGGCATCGCCCAAGGCTCCTAAATTTTTTCCGGGGTAAAAACTATGGCCCGATGCATGGCCAATATTGCCGGCAACTTTTACTTGCCCCGCTGCAGTTATATGTTCAGCTCCCTGGCTTTGGGCACTGTCTTCAATAATTTTTAGTTTATATTTTTCTGCAAGCTGCTCAATTTGGGGATGCATAGAAATTTGTCCATACAAATGAACAACCATAATGGCTTTTGTTTTTTTGGTGATTTTTTCTTCAATCAAAAATGGATCGATATTATACGTATCGATGACCGGCTCCACCAACACAGGTACCAACTGATTATCTGTAATGGCTAAGATAGATGCGATGTAAGTATTGGCAGGTACAATGATTTCATCTCCTTGCTTTATAAAACCCATTTCCATCCATGCTTTTAAAATAAGGCGCAATGCATCTAACCCATTTGCAACGCCAATACAATGTTTGGCGCCGGTAAAGGAAGCATATTCTTTTTCAAACTGTTTAGTTTCTTCGCCCAACAAATACCAACCGGAATGTACCACCCTTTGAATGGCTTGAGAAAGCTCGGGTTCAAAAGAGTTATTGATTGCTTTTATGTCGAGAAATTTTATCATATTTTTTTTCGCATAAGTTGAAGTACTGAGTCGGTTGTTTCAACCTCGTATCCATTTTTTAAGTATAGTGCTATTGCCGCTTGGTTCATTAATAAAACTTTTAACCAGATGCTTTTTAGGCCCAATTCAATGGCCTTGTTTTCCAACATTTTTAAAACCTGGGTGCCTAAACCTTTTTTCCAATATTCTTTTTCGCCGATATAACCCCAATACTCACAATCGGTTTCGCTAATATTTTTCAATCCACAAGCACCAATTTTTGTTCCCGTTATTTCGATTCCCCAAATAAGATAATTTGTTTTTTCTTTCAACCCCTCGAACCATATTAATTGTTCTTCACGATTAAATGTTGGGGTATTTGTTAATTTCTGAACCTCTTCATCTAGAAGCCATTTCCTTGATAAATCAATAAATTCTAAAGTATACTTGACCAGTTTAATCTCCATTATTTTTCTGCCCCTTACTTTAATTACTTATGAAGCCGACCATGTAAATGTATATCGAAGCGATGAAGTGCTTTCGTGTGTTTCTTTAAATCGAAGTAGCCCTTCATTGGGGATGCTGGATTCCGTTGAAATACCCAAATCAACAAAGCGGCCACCAGCATTTTTATAAAAACTCCATAATTGAAAAATCAGGAAGTCCATTGCTCTTTCTGATCTGCCTTCTTCAGCATCTCCCCAGAAAACCGCATATGGAATTTCTTTATTGTGCCTGTAGAATATGGCAGCTGCAACCATCTCCCCAGTTGGCTTAACAACTTTAAAATAATCTGCTGGAAAAATTTTTCCAGTATCAATTAAATCATTAAAGGTCATGTAAATTGACCTTCCCATTCTTGCCCGGTTATCTACAATCAGGTTATATATCAATTCCTTCTCTTTAATATTGTCAACAATAAAAAATGATAACCCTTTTTTTACTGACTGATTGTAATATGTTCTGCTAGCAGGGTGTGTATAAATGTTTTGAAATTGATCCAAATCAACCCAGTTTGTAATTTCGGGTGTCAACATATTTAAACCTAGTCGATAGACAACATTAATTATTTTAGCATTAAAAGATTGGGAATAAATATCTGGAGGCAAAGTGATCTTAATACTCTTCAACTTTTCTACTTTTGCATATTCGATTAAATCATTGATAAAACTTTCAATTGCCCCTGTATAAATATTATCATTCTTAAGATGAAATCCACCAAAGGGAGCAGAAAATGGAGAAAGTAACATCCCATCACGTATCCCTGCAACGAGGCCCATTTGCACTTTGTCAGCATCCTGAACGAGGCAAACGATTTTATCCACTTTGTTTTTATTAAGCTCGATAAATACTTGTGATGCAAATAAGTGAGGGTCAATGGGGAATCTTTCATGAAATAATGCAACACCTATATCCAGTATCATATTTCTTTCATCGTTTTAATATATTCCGTAAAGCTTTTATAATCCCTTATATAATCTGCCTCATCAAAAACTTCGGAAGCCAGCACCAGGCAAATAGAGCCTGAGGAAAAATTATCCAGTTCTCTCCAAATGCCGGCAGGCATATATAAACCAGCGTAAGGCCTCGATAAATGGATGGTTCTTTTTACATGGCCATCATCTAAAATAATATCAAAGCTGCCGCTTGCTGCTACAATCAGTTGTTGCAAATTGCGGTGGGCATGGCCACCTCTGCTTTCGCCACCGGGCACATCAAAGAGGTAATAAATACGTTCAACCGTAAATGGAATTTCCTTATTATTATTAATGGCCGTAATATTTCCGGCAGGATTATAAATCCGTGGAAGCTGTAAAATATTACAGTCAAATACGGTGCTGGCTTTCATTTTTTATTTTTTGATACAATGCAAAATCCCTGATATAATCATCCGAATTATAAGCACTGCTTGATATGTGTAAGCCCAACGAATTGGTTGAAAAGTTTTCCATTTGCCGCCAGGTTAAAGCAGGCAGGTAAAGGCCATAATAACTCCTGTTTAAGGAAAATTTTTCTTTCTCGCCATTAGCGTTTGTAATAACCACATCAAAACTTCCACTTAAGGCAATAATTATTTCTTCTTGGTGCTGGTAAGCATGCGCCCCTCTGATTTCTCCACCGGGTACATCATAAGTCCAAAAAACCCGTTCAATCTTAAAGGGCAGATGATCGGGGTTTTGCAAAAAGGTAAGGTTTCCTCTTGGGTCGGCAATTTTTGGAAAATGTATGAGTTGTACCTGCATAATTTTAATAAACCTTATTTTTTTTAGTTTTAAAAATACGCCTGATCAGCAGGCTCCACCATGGCAGTTCTTTTTCATCAATGGTATACCCATATCCATAACCATAGCCATAAGTGTAGCCATATCCATAACCATAGCCCTTTCCGTAACCATAGCCTAACACTTTTTTATTTACGATGCCATTAAAAACAATATTCATATTGGGGATGGTTTGCTTCTGGTAAACATCATTAATCATTTTAAGAAAAACACTGTTGGTAAAATTATGCCGGATAATATATAAAGTAACATCTGCAAAAGCCGCCAGCAATTTTGCATCTGTTACTGATGCTATTGGAGGAGAGTCAATCAGGATATAATCAAAATGCAATTTTAAAT
>JANPAP010000212.1:0-2575 GCA_031429975.1 Chitinophagaceae bacterium | reverse complement strand
CAAAATTTCTGTTGAAACTGTGAACGATGGTATTTTTTTCTTTTTTCTCTGCACCCACTCGGGCCCACATGCCGATACAAGGTCCGCAGGCATTGGCAAAAACGGTTGCACCAATTTTATCGAAGGTTTCTAAAAAACCATCTCTTTCAATGGTGTATCGCACTTGCTCACTACCCGGTGTAATGGTAAATTCTGAATTTAATTTTAATCCCTTATCAGACACCTGTTTTGCTAAACTTACTGCCCGGCTAATATCTTCATAAGAAGAGTTGGTGCAACTTCCAATTAAACCCACTTCAATTTTTGTAGGCCATCCGTTTGCAGCAGCAGCTTCTTTCATTTTAGAAATTGGCGTAGCCAAATCTGGTGTAAACGGTCCATTTAAATGTGGCTCCAAAGTATTTAAATCAAGTTCAATTACCTGGTCAAAATATAATTCAGGGTTAGCATACACTTCTGCATCGCCTGTTAAATGTTCTTTTATTGAATCGGCTAATGCAGCAATATCTTCTCTTCCTGTTGCATTTAAATAACGGCTCATGCTATCATCATATCCAAAGGTGGAAGTAGTTGCTCCAATCTCTGCACCCATATTGCAAATAGTGCCTTTTCCTGTACAACTCATGCTGGTAGCGCCTTCGCCAAAATATTCTACCACTGCACCGGTACCACCTTTTACAGTAAGTATGCCGGCCACTTTTAAAATAACATCTTTGGGTGCCGTCCAGCCATTTAGTTTTCCGGTAAGTTTTATACCAATCAGTTTGGGCATTTTTAATTCCCATGGCAGGCCAGCCATTACATCACAGGCATCTGCACCACCAACACCAATGGCAATCATTCCAAGCCCACCGGCATTTACAGTGTGGCTATCTGTACCAATCATTAATCCACCGGGGAATGCATAATTTTCTAACACAACCTGATGAATAATTCCTGCACCGGGTTTCCAAAATCCAATACCATATTTATCAGATACCGATGCAAGGAAATCGTACACTTCACTGCTTTCGGTAACCGCTCTTGTTAAATCTGTTTTGCTGTTTTCCTTTGCTTCAATTAAATGATCGCAATGCACTGTAGAAGGAACGGCAACCTTTATTCGGCCACTCTGCATAAATTGTAATAAAGCCATTTGGGCTGTTGCGTCCTGCATGGCTACACGGTCTGGCGCAAAATCAACATAGCTGTTTCCTCTTTCGTATGCACTTGTTGCAGCACCTTCCCAAAGATGGGCATACAATATTTTTTCGGTAAGGGTTAATGGTTTGCCCACTACTTTACGGGCTGCTTCAATACGGCTGCCAAAATTATTGTACAGCTTTTTAATCATTTCAATGTCGAAGGCCATGTTATAAATTTGAATTTTAGAATGAGAAATCGGTACATTCAGGTAATTAGTTCTAGTATCAATGTTTCTTTTAAACAAATCTTTAAAACAATCTAATTGAGTTATTAGCTGAATGATGTTTAACGTGTTGCAAATTTAGATAAAAATGGGCGGAGTAAAACAATCAAATTTGATGGTAATTGCTGTTTATTTTTTAAATTGCAGCATGAACCGTTTTAAACATTTTATTGAGTGGCATGTGTTTGGTGTTTGCAGTGCCATTGGTGAAAAGATGGGAATCGCCACTTCAACCATCCGTAAATATTTTATTTACATTTCATTTCTTACCATGGGCTCGCCTGTAATCATTTATCTTTTTGTGGCATTTTGGTTGAATGTAAAGCGGTATATCCTCAATGCCAGGCGCAATCCTTTGAAGTATCTTTAAAAAAACAAAAGACTTAGTAATGTTTTTTTTATAGAACTATTGTTTTCAAATTAGACATAATTGCTCAACATAAAAGCAGCCCATAAAAAGGCTGCTTTATTTTTTCCCGCTTGCTAAATTTATTTTATAAAACTGATTGACTTTTTTTCATTACCATTAATTATTGTAAGAATATAAAATCCATGTGGAAGATTTCCGGTTGGAATAAGTATCGGAGTATTTCCAGATAGCAAATTGTTTTTATAAATATTTTTTCCTTCCGAATTAAATAAAGAGGCCTGCAATTTGCCTGTGGTTCCAGAAACAATAACATAAATATTTTCAGTTACAGGGTTCCCAAGTAATTGGATATCCCACTTAAGGCTGTTGAGTTTTAAAGTAATGATGTTGCTGTATTCAGTGCTGCCATCGTTATCAGTTGAAAGCAAACGGTAATACAATATTTTTTTGCCACTGTTAATAATGCCTGGGTCTGTAAAATTATAAGGAAGCCTGTTTCCAGTATTTCCGCTGGCCAGCACTAAGCCAATATTTTCAAAGTGAATGGCATCATCGCTACGTTGAATAGTAAATCCCTTTAAATTAATTTCTTGTGAGGTTGACCATTTTAGTACTGCATCATTATTTACAATTGATACAGAAAATTTACTGAGTTTTATTGGTAATGGTACAAATGTTCCATCAACAACAAACAAATCTGTTTTTACTGCATCATCTCCATCGGTGGCGCTAAAAATTATTTTGTTATTGTTTACAAAAGTAAGTTCAGGGTTGGCATCGGCCGCATTTAAATTAAT
>JANPAP010000211.1:0-1938 GCA_031429975.1 Chitinophagaceae bacterium | reverse complement strand
GTTTTAACTGCCGACGAAGTAAAAACAATTTTACCAACAATTGATGATCGAAAATTAAAAGGCGGCATTTTATATTTTGATGGTCAGTTTGATGATGCAAGGCTTGCCATCAATCTTGCTCAAACGGCTGTTAATTATGGTGCCACTATAATAAATTATTGTAAGGTTACCGGATTTATAGAAGAGCAAAATAAAATTTCAGGAGTAACATGTTTTGATAGCATTGGCAAAAAATATTATCAACTAAAATCAAAAGTTGTAATAAATGCCACGGGCGTTTTTACTGATGATGTTTTAAAAATGGCAGCTCCCGGTCACCAACCGATCATAAAAGTTTCGCAGGGAATTCATATAGTTATTGATAAAAAATATTTTCCCGGAAATATGGGATTAATGATTCCTTCCACATCGGATGGCAGGGTTTTGTTTGCGGTACCCTGGCATAATAAAGTTGTAGTGGGTACTACAGATACAGCCATCAATACAGCCAGTATTGAACCTCTTGCTCAGCAACAGGAAATTAATTTTGTACTGGAGCATATCAATCAATATTTGCAAATCAATATTTCGCAAAAAAATATTTTATCGGTATTTGCCGGCTTACGCCCGTTGGTAAAAATTTCGGGCAAATCCAATACGGCCCTGCTTCCCAGGGATCATACCATTTTAGTAAATGAAAATGGATTGGTTACCATTACCGGCGGAAAGTGGACCACCTACCGGATAATGGCAGAGCAGGTAATAAACAAAGCAATAAAGAATAGCGAACTTGAATTTAAAAAATGTGTAACCGCCAATTTGAAAATTCAAGGATACCAACAAAAAAATAAATTGGATCACCATCATCATTTATGTTGTTATGGCGCCGATGCAGAAAACGTAGAAGATCTGGTAAATACAAATCCAAGTTTAGGTCAACGAATTCACCCCAGATATTTTTTTATAAAAGCGCAAATTGTTTGGGCGGTACAAAAAGAAATGGCCATAACGGTAGAAGATTTTTTGGCCAGAAGAATCAGGTTGTTATTTTTGGATGCCAAAGCAGCCATTGAATGCAGTAGAATTGTTGCAGAAATTACGGCCAAAGAATTAAATAAAGACCAGGCTTGGATAGAGCAGCAGGTGGAAGCATTTAATAATTTGGCTATAGGATATTTAAGAGTTTAGAATTATGAGTTAGGAGTTGGAAAATCAAAAATCAAAACCAAAAGCTAACTCAAAATTTATAAACCATAAACTGAAACAACTTTTTACTTTTTACTTTTGATTTTTTACTTAAAACTTAATACTTAACTAAATCTATGTCTCCATTCATCTCAGAATTTACCGGCACTGCAATTTTATTGTTATTGGGAAACGGCGTTGTTGCTAATGTAGTATTAAATAAAACCAAGGGTAATGGCGGCGGTTGGATCGTAATTACCATGGGTTGGTCGATGGCGGTTTTTGTGGGCGTGTATGTAAGTGCTGCTGCAAGTGGTGCCCATATAAATCCGGCTGTTACCATTGGCCTTGCAGTAAAAACCGGGCATTGGGAAAATGTTCCCTTATATATTACCGCACAATTTTTAGGTGCCATGTTCGGCACTTTATTGGTATGGTTAAGTTACCGCCAACATTTTGATGCCACCGAAGACAAGGATTTAAAACTGGCCGTTTTTTGTAATGCCCCTGCAATAAGAAGTACACTTAATAATTTCATTTCGGAACTTATTGGCACCTTTATGTTAATGATGGGAGTTTTGTTTTTAAGCGCCCCTGAAACAAAGTTGGGTTCTTTGGATGCATTGCCTGTTGCATTGTTGGTATTGGCAATAGGCCTTTCGTTGGGAGGCAGTACCGGCTACGCCATCAATCCGGCAAGAGATCTTGGCCCCAGAATCATGCATTTTATTTTACCCATAAAAAATAAAAGAAACAGCAACTGGAGCTATAGTT
>JANPAP010000210.1:0-25328 GCA_031429975.1 Chitinophagaceae bacterium | reverse complement strand
ATTAAAGTTAACCCATACCGGGCCCCTTGTATTTGGATAAGGCATTACGAAGAAAGCCACCCATACACGGCCCATGTGCCAGTTTGGAAACTGGCCGGCACACATTACCGCAAAAATGGTCATTGCTTCTGCAGCACGGTTTACACCCGTACGCCATCCCTGGCGAAATAATAATAGAATTGCAGAAATCAACGTACCTGCATGACCAATACCTACCCACCAAACAAAATTGGTAATATCCCAACCCCATCCAATGGTTTTATTTAAATTCCACTGACCAATACCGTAAGTAACCTCACGATACACACTATACACCCCAAATAATAATAAAGCAACACTGATATAAAAACCAATGTACCATAAACGGCTTGGCTTCATTTCTATGGGACGTATAATGTCTTCCGTTACCTGGTGGTAATTTTTATTACCATCAACCAATGGTTCCCTGATCTGTGATTCGTACTTTAATAATGACATATTTTTCTAAGCTTTTAGTTTGCAGCCATTGGCTGTGAGCTTTGGTTTATTTTTTATTTTGTACCCAACTGTTGTAATTCAAATCAACTTTAGTGGCGTCGCACTCTTGTACTTTATAACTTTTTGCAACCCACTTTCTACTTAATAATTTCTTTAAAATAAAAGTCTAAATTATTAAGCATGCGATTTTATTTCTTCCTTATGCCCTTCTATTTTTTCTGTTTCCAATCCATCATCTTTAGCATTGGTTACATCTCTGTCGGTATTTTTTACTTTAGCCAGGTAACTTACATTTGGTAAAACGTGTAACTGTTCCAACACATAAAAATTACGATGCTTCTGTTCTACATTTCTTATTTTATAAATATCGCTTTCTTTATCGTTTACATTTCCAAAGCTGATAGCGTGAGTAGGACAAGCCTGCATACAAGCTGTTTTTACATTCCGCACCAATGAAGGATCTTCTGCTTTCTTTGCAATCAATTTACTTTCCTGCAAACGCTGTACACAGAAAGAACATTTTTCAATAACCCCTCTTGAACGTACCGTAACATCCGGATTCAACACCATACGGGTTAAATCTTCATTCATCTGCAGGGTAACATCATTTAAATCATTTCCAATTAATGGATTTTGATTATCGGGGAAACTATCAGCTCCGTTATAATCTAACCAGTTAAAACGGCGAACTTTAAACGGACAGTTGTTTGCACAATATCTTGTACCGATACAACGGTTATAAGTCATTTGATTTAATCCTTCGCTGCTATGATTGGTTGCTGCAACCGGGCAAACGTTTTCGCAAGGTGCATTATCACAATGCTGACACATCATAGGTTGAAACACTACATCTGGGTTATTCATATCGCCGGTAAAATAACGGTCAATACGCAACCAGTGCATTTCATGTGCCCTCAACACCTGTGTTTTTCCAACTACACTCACATTGTTTTCAGCAGTACAGGCAACAACGCAGGCGCTGCAACCAGTACAGGTATTTAAGTCAATACTCATTCCCCACTTAATACCCGGGTAAGGATATTCAGGGTAAATAGTAGCATCTTTTCTATAATCATCGTGCTGAAAAGGAATCAACATCTCCCTTTCCTCGTTAGGCTCTTTTAAAACTTCTTTGGGATCGGCAATAAATTTTGCAAGGCTGGTTTCGTAAATAATTGGTCTGCTCTCCGATGATCCGTGAACCTGTGTTTGTGCAACAGCATAAGTGTTACCCGTTTTTGAAATTTCAGCAGCAGCCGTATAAATAAATCCGGTACCATCAAATCCTACCATTGGATAGGCATTGAACCCAGCTCCATTAGCAGACATACCGATATTTTCTTTTGTTTTATTCTTATCTGCACTTTGACGGCCATAACCCAACGCAACAGCAACAACATTTGGATGAATTCCCGGAATAATTAAAACTGGTAATTCCAATTCTTTTCCGTTAGCTGTTATTTTTACTGTTGGTTTTTCCGGAGCAACTTCATATTTATCTCCCTGGCGTTGGTTGTTTAAAACATCAATTCCTAAAATTGCATTTGCCATTGCCGGGCTCATCATAGCATAATTATCCCAGGTTACTTTTGAAATTGGATCCGGTAATTCCTGCAACCATGGATTGTTTGCCTGGTTACCATTACCGATTGAAATTTTTTCATAAATAACCACTTCATAAGTGCTTCCTTTTACTGCCATTGCTTTAGCAGCAGCTGCCGTTAATCCTGCATTGTTAAAAGTAGCAGTGCCAACTGCCATTGCAGTAGGTTGTACCAATCCATTTTGCAAGGCCAGGTTATACGAATCAGCACTGGTTGTTTTTAAGGTCCAGTAATTTTTGAAATAAGTATCGTAATCATCAGCAGCCCCAGACCATTTTAATAATGAAGTTTGGAATGCCCTGGTTTTAAATAATGGATTGATGGTAGGTTGAACCAAACTGTAATAGCCTGTTTTTGGTTCTGCATCGCCCCAGCTTTCTAACCAATGATGGGTAGGGATGCTGAATTTACACAACTCTGTTGTTTCGTTCATGGTTGGGTTAAATGAAACGGTAACCGCAACTTTCTTTAATGCATCAGCAAATTTTTGGCTGTTATAATAACTGTAAACCGGGTTAGTTGCATGTACAAACAATGCACCGATGGCACCTGCATTCATATCATCAACCAACTTGTTAATATCAGCGTCGATACCTTGTCGATAGTTAGAGCTAACAGCCCAGTTAATGGTTTTACCATTAGCTCCTGCTGCTTCGTTAATAGCGTTTACAATTATTTGAAGATTGATATCATTGCTTCCACAAACAACCAATGCTGCTCCAGCGTTTGCTTTGATTGCAGCAACTGCCAATGCAATCCCTTTTTTAACGGCTGCATCTGCAATAGCAGGAGCAGTAACCGATGCATTTAAACCAGCTAAAATTGCCAACGCAATTGCAGCTGTTTCCGATGGCTTATGTGCTATTCGGTCATCGGCATTACTACCGGTTAAACTTAATGTGCTTTCAAAATGTATGTGACGGCTCATTTCAGGTTTTTCGCCCGAAATTTTTCTATTTGTTGCGTATTGTCCGGCAAATTCAACCGGGCTTAACCAGGTGCCTAAAAAATCGGCTCCTAAACTTACAATTGCTTTTGCATTTTCAAAATGATAAGAAGGCATTGCCTTTTTATCATAACAAGCTTCGTTAGCCAGCAACATACCACTGTAACTGATAGCATCGTATTGCACATGACGGCTACCCGGATATTTTGCAATGAATTCGTTGATAATTTGAAGTGTAGATGGTGAGTTGATGGTAGAAGTTAAAATCACTACAGGTTTTCCACCCAAAGCATTTAATTTATCAGCAACCATTTTGTCGATAACGTCAAAAGTACTTACCTCTTTAAATTCTTTACCATCAAATTGCATTGGGTAACGCAATCTGGTTGTATCGTATAAATCTAATACAGATGCTTGTGCCTGTGCACTGGTTCCACCTTTTGTAATTGCAGCGTTTTCGTTCCCTTCGATTTTTATAGGACGACCATCCCGTTGCTTTACTATTACTGGAATAACATCTCCCTCGTTAATATAGGTAGAGGCATAATAGTTGGCAACACCCGGAATAATATTATCGGGTTTTTGCAAATATGGAACTGCTTTACGCACATGCGTATCGCAACTTGATGCCAATGTTGCAGCGGCGGTACTCAAGCCAAGATATTTTAAGAAATCCCTACGGGGCGTTTTGGCATCCAACAATCCCTTATCATCCAAATCTGCCAGGGGCAATAATTCTTCCTTAAACTCATTTTTAGACGTCTGCTGAAAACCTTCAGTTTCGTTTAACTCTCCAAAATTTTGCCAGTATTTTTTGTTACTCATATTATTACCTCAATTCGCAGAGGCGAACTATTTAGTGAATAAAATTTTGATAGTATTGTTATTTGATTCTATCTCTTCCCTACAGAAAAGATGTATTAATAGTGACATTTTTGACATTCTGTTCCACCGATTTTCTCCACCGTTACACTATCCATTTTACCCGCTTTAATATCGTTGTGAAACTTCTCGTAAATACTGTAAAACTTGTTACCCTCGCCGTTTTCTTTATTATAGAAATCAACTTTTGTTTCTCTGTGGCAGTTTATACACCAGCCCATACTTAAATCGCTAAACTGGTAAACTTCTTTCATATCCTGTACAGGACCATGGCAAGTTTGACATTGTTGTTTTCCTACTTTTATGTGTTGGCTGTGATTAAAATAAACATGATCGGGAAGATTATGAATTTTAACCCACTCAATTGGCTTGCCCGGCTTGTCGTATTTTTTCGACTCCGGATTCCAACCTGCATAAGTATATAATTTTTGAATTTCTGCAGTTCCGTTTACTTCAGTCCCATCATCTTTTACAATTGGATCGCCTTTGTATTCTTTAACCGCCATGTGGCAGTTCATACAAACATTTACTGATGGAATACTTGCCTGCTTGCTATCCTGTGCACCGCCATGGCAATACAAGCAACTGATTTGATTGGTGCCGGCATGTACCTTGTGAGAATAATAAATAGGTTGTTCCGGTTGGTAATTCTTCATCCTACCTAAACCGATTGCTGCATTAATAGTCATATATCCGCCAAAACAAAACAAGACTAATACCCCTAACATCAAATACGTTTTATTGCGATAAAACGGAACAGGCTCCGATCTTAAAATGCCGTCTTTTTCATCGGCTAATTTGCGAAGACTGCTATTTACCTGTAATAAGATTAATGAAATAATTGCAAGGGTTAACGTAAGGATACCAAATAACAAAGAGTTGTCTTCTTTTGGTGCTCCTGATGCTCCTTTATCTTTTGCAGCAGGAGGCGTATAAGCATCTGCCCAATCTAAAATTGCTTTGATATCTTCTTTACTAACCTGGCTTTCGTTTTGAGCCGTCATTACCGAACCAAATTTAGCCTTAAGCGCTTTTGCATAAGGGTCGGTTTCAACCATACTATTGGTATTGTATACCCACTTATACACCCACTCCGGATCGGGTGCTCTTTTTCTTGCATCTTTCAGCATGGGGCCTGTATAGTCCTCTAATGGTTTGTGGCAGTTTGCACAATTGGCTTTAAACAATGCCTCACCATCAGCAGCAAAACTTGAATTTGAAAATGTAACGAATGCAATTAATAGTAAACTTGCAAAAATGTTGTTAAAGATTTTTCTATAGCGACTCATACTGTAATTAAGATGCTTGTGTGGAAAATTTCCTTCTACGGCTGCAAAAATAAGTTAGTATGTTCACATAATATCAACATTTTAAAAAAAAATTTTTCCATATCCCTACTGGATTTCAAGGCATTTTGAAAACTTATTTATTTCATTTGTCATGTTTATGTAAACAGAATCTGGTATTTATTATTTAAAAATAATCGATGATTTTATTAATAATTTATTTCATTTTTGTTGCATGTTGCATAAATTAAAACAACGTTGGAAAGTAAACGACCTTAACTTACTGTTAATTATTACCACATTTGCATTGGGTGGAAGCTTATGTGGTTACCTGGGGCGAAAATTATTACTACTACTTAGTTTGCCCAACGGATTATTATGGACAATCGCCTATATTATTTTAATTAGTATTCTTTGGCCATTTTGTGTTTTACTTATCAGTATTCCCTTAGGGCAATTTGTGTTTTTTAAAAAATACCTTGAAAAGGTTTGGTATAAAATTTCAGGATCACAAAAAAACCATGTTGCTATTGCCATTTTTGCAAGCGGAGCCGGAACGAATGCCCAAAAAATAATTAATCATTTTCGTAATCATCCAACAATAAGTATTTCATTGATTGTTTGTAATAAACCAGCGGCGGGGGTTATAAAAATTGCTGAAATAGAAAACATCCCTTATTTACTGATTGAGAAAAAAAGGTTTTTTGAAGAAGATGCCTATTTAGCCGAACTTCAAAACCAACAAATAAATTTTATTGTTTTGGCGGGCTTTTTATGGAAATTGCCATCCCTTTTGATACAGGCCTTTCCTGAAAAAATAATAAATATCCATCCGGCAATTTTACCAAAATATGGCGGGCATGGAATGTATGGTGCCAGGGTACATGATGCCGTAATAAAAGCAACTGAAAAAGAATCGGGTATTTCCATTCATTTTGTTGATGAAATGTATGACCACGGAAAAATAATTTTTCAAGCTACCTGCCCGGTTACTGAAAATGATACAGCTGTTACGCTTGCCGCAAAAATACACACATTAGAACATAAGCACTACCCTTTAATAATTGAAAAATTTTTGCAAAAACAAAAAACTAGTTAAAATAATTTGCAGCTAATGCTTTCTGAATTTTGTTGTATAATATTGCCCCACATAACTAACATTCATTGAAGCATTTTTATAAAATACATTTCACAGCCATTTTTTTTATCGTTTTTATTTTTAGTTCAAAAGGGCAATTTACTATTAGTGGAACTGTGTATGACAGTACCCGATTGGTTCCTGTAAAGGACGTAACTGTTAAAAGCAGTAACGGAACATCTGCCATTACCGACTCTGCCGGACATTTTAATATTGTAAGTACCGATAAAGATTCTCTCAGCTTTATCTACCAAAATAAGCCTACGTTACAATTTGCTGTAAAAAAAATTGAAAATATTGCCAACTTCGAAATTTCCTTACACGTACGGGTAACCGAAAAATTTAAGACCCTGAAAGAAGTAAAAGTTTACAGCAAAAACTTCCGGCAAGATTCTATTGAAAACAGGAAATATTATGCTAAAATATTCAATTACCAAAAACCTGGGATCAAGCTAACTTCTGATGCCTATACAGGAGCTGCCGGCATGGATATCAATGAACTTATTAATGCCTTTAGATTTAAACGAAACCGACAATTGCAAAAAATGCAGGAAAGGTTGATGGAACAGGAAAAAGAAAATTATATCAACTACCGTTTTAATAAAACCACCGTAAGGCGCATTACAAGACTGGAAGGAAAAGACCTGGAAAATTTTATGATTGATTACCGCCCCGATTTTGAGTTTGCACAAAACAGTAGCATACTGGATTTTTATCAATACATTTTAAATGCTTCTTACCAGTTTAAAAAAGGATTGTTATTAAAATCGAAATAATTATAAGATAATTTATATTGAATAAAAAAAGCCGGATGCAACATTGCATCCGGCTTTTAATTATTTGAAACGTTATTATTGTTTTACAAATTTTTGTACAGATACAGCAGTTTTATCAGCCGATTGTATTTTAAGTAAATAGGTTCCTTTTGCAAAAGCGGTAGTATTAAATTGAATATTATTATCTCCCTGCACTGCAGCAAAATTTTGTAGTGCAATCACTCTACCTGCAAGATCCGTAATTACAATGCTTACATTTTCTGAAACTGCAGCTGCAACTACTACATTCAGTTTTTCTTTTGCCGGGTTAGGGTAAATATTACTGATTTCGGTTTTAGATGATGCGATCGCTTTTAATAAAATAGTTTGAGAATAAGTAGCCCTGCTATCTTTATCTAACTGGCGAAGGCGATAATAATTATTTCCTTTTAAAGTATTGATATCGGCAAAACTATAGCTTAATGCTGAAGAGCTGAAACCGTTTGCAGCCTTGGATACAATAGATCCAATAGAAACAAATTCAATTCCATTTGCACTTCTCTCTAATTCAAAACCTTTACTGTTTACTTCTGTGGCCGTTTCCCAGTTAAGGATATTTTTTCCATTATTTCTGATACCACTAAAATTTGATAATGTTATCGGCAATGTTGAACCAGCTAAAACTGTTATTTCATCCAAACCAATGATATTGCCATACTTACTTACCCCTTCAAAAGCCAACTGAATGGTTTGTCCGGCATAGGGGGCAAGATTTACAGTTTCTTCTTTCCAACCCGGTACTAAAAAAGTAGCATCATACCGTTGGTATCCTGCAAGCCTGGTCCAGGTTACACCTTTATCTGTTGAAACTGAAAAATACATACTATCTAAATCGGTAGCATAGCTGTTATCGTGGCTCATCCAAAATTTGGTATCATAATAAGCAGCAACCTGTCCGCTGGGAATTGCAAAACATCTAGAAAATAAAATATTGCTAACTCCTATAGAACTGGCTCCACTCCATGAATCGAAATAGAAAAAATTATTACCGGCTTTGGGAGCAAGAGAATCTGTCAGATCCGCATTTTTATATTTTCCTGTGCTTAATGCCCATAATTGGCGTGTTCCCGACAATACTTTTAAATTAGCAAAGCCAGTTAATACTGTTGCATCTTCCAGAGCCGGATAAGTATTTAAAATACCAAGAGTAGAAAGCGTTGAACGGATCGTATCGTTGGTTACATCAGCATCGCCGGTTAAATTAACCACGGCTTGAATGTTATTATTGCCAACAGTAGGAAGATTGATACCATTGAAAACGATATCTTGCGAACCTCCTGCCGGAATAGCTATTCCTGAATTTTGATTGATAGTTGCGGTATTGGCACCACTAACGGTAAACGCTACCTGTACTGCACCGGCCGCAATTGTAGATGACCCAGCATTTTGAATGCTAACCGTTACTGATTGAGGGGCAGCAAAACAACTGGCACTCGGTTGTATTAAATTGATTGGCTTAACATCGGCACTTACTGTTTTAATAAACTGAATAGCAAAACGGAATGTAGAAGATGCTAAACTGGAACTGCCTGCAACTGGCATAACAGTGCTATTATACCTTCTGGTGGTTAAATCGGCAGAATTGGCTGTTGATCCAACTGAGCAATCAAAAGAAGTTCCTGTAATAGCTGCTCCATTATTTCGGATAACTAATACCTGAATATTTTCTCCCGGATTTCTATAGAAAGGAGTTGTTAAGTCAACAGTATTCCAACCTACGGTTGTAATATTTAAAGTGCCACTAAAAACCAGTGTGTACCCAGTTAAGCTATAGGTACCAGTAACAAATGTTGTTGTTGCTGCAGGCACACTTTTCATATAAATCTGATAATTACTAACTGCTACAGGTAGTGTTGCAGTTGAAATGGCATTTAAGCCTAAAGCAATTCTGTTCATTGCTGTAGAAACAGATTCAAAATTTCCGGTTCCAATTTCACTTGCCAGATAAATACATTCACTGGCATGGTAAGTACTACCACCAATTACCGCATTACCAGAATAACCTGGATTGGCAACTATTGAAACTGTTTGTGAAAAAATGGACTCGCTGAAACCTGTAATCAACACAGAAAGAAGAAAAACCTTAAAAATTGAAGGTAAAATTTTTGATATCATAAGCTGTTTGTTTTTTAAAAAATCGGTAAGCTACTTAATTTTTTTATATTAAAATGCTTTTCATTAAACTTTAAATCCCTGCAAATACAAGATGAAAAATATTTTACTTCTTTTTAGAATAAAAATTTTAACAACCCTGCATGATCGAAGCTAAAGTATTTGCAAACAGGCGATACAACCAATCCGATACTACAATTACTAACGAATGTTAAAAAAGTTTAACAGCAGTGTTTTGCAATTATTAACCGCTGTGGCATGGTTTTCGTTTTTTAAGAACCAAATGCATTTAACAACTTCTTTTTACAATTAATTATTAAACATCTAAATCTTAATATTATGTCAACAACAAAATTTGTAAATCCTGTTGCCGCCAACAAATATAAAAATGCAATCATTGCAGTTTTATCGGCCGGGCTTGTAATAGTAGCTGGCTTTTTTATTTACTCAAATAATCAGGGCACACAAACTGTAAAACAGCAGCAATCGCAGCTATCGCAAATGAGTATTGAAAAAAGCGATGTGCAACATAGTTTTGATGCATCGCTTTCCAGGCTTGATTCTATGAACACCGTAAACAACGGTTTAGAAAGTAGCCTTACCGAAAAAAATAGCGAAATCGCCAAGGCTAAATCCGAAATACGCAGCATCCTCAACAAAAAAAATGCAACAGCATCCGAATTATCCAGGGCTAAAAACCTGATTGCAGGACTGAACCAAAAAATTGCATCTTTAGAAATGGATGTTGCCCGATTAACCCAGGAAAATCAGGTATTGACCAGCGACAACACGGTTTTAAAACAAGATAAAGAAACCTTAACCCAAAGCCTTGCTACTACCACAACCATCAAACAAAACTTGGAGAAAACGGTAGATGTTGCCTCAACACTTAATGCCAGCAATATTGTAATCACTCCAATCAATATTAAAAAATCGGGTAAGGAAAAAGTTTCTACAACCGCAAAAAAGGTTGATAAATTATTGCTGAGTTTTGATGTAGATAACCGCATCATTCAAACCGGTACAACCGATGTGTATGTGTTGGTGATTGACCCAGAGGGCAACCCCATTAGCAGCAACACCGAAACATTTACCACCCGTGATAATGCCAGTTTATTGTACACCGCAAAAATTCCGGTTGATTTAGAAACCGCCAAAAAGAAAAATGTAGAATTTGGTTTTGTACCCGGCAATAGTTTTAAGCAGGGTAATTATAAAGTGCAAATTTATCAGAACGGATTTTTAATTGGAGAGAGTTCTCGAGAATTAAAAAAAGGCGGTTTGTTTGGTTAATTGATATCCTGAATTCGCAAAACAATTGCAGCTAGCTGCAATTAAAAAAAGCTGTTTGAAAGTATTTTTCAAACAGCTTTTTTATTTTTATTAAAATAGATTTTTAACTCAATGGCCTTTACCAAAATTCATTTCGCCGGCACGAATGGCAACCTTTAAAAAATTTTCTTTTGGCGGAATGGGACATTTATAATTGGGCGAATAAGCACAATATGGATTGTAAGCCTTGTTGAAATCTACCCACAAAATATTTTGTTGAATATCCTCAATTGTTAAATCAATATAGCGGCCACTGCCATAACTTTCATCCCCGCTGCTGGCATCGGTAAAGGGAATAAATAAATAATTCTTGTATTTTTCAACAGCCATCAATTCCTTACTTTGATATACAAATAATTGATGCGTAATTCCATCAATCAAAAAACTAAGTTTACCATATTTAAAAAAATGCTTTAAAGTATTAGCCGATGTTTTCATGGTAAAACCAACCGTGTCAATAATTTTAGTAAAGCTACTTTTTACATTGTACTTTTTGCTTACCGGAAAAAAATGAAAATATTTTTTATCCGCTTCTCCTACCACTTCATGATCCTGCACATATTTTTTTTGAAAAGCAGTTAAACTATCCTTATTCCAAATTGAGTTTTGTGCATGTATACTGTTGCTTAAAAAAAAGATGTTTATCAAAAAAATCCATTTCATATTTTTTAGGTTGATGCTGTGAAATTTATTTTTCAAAGATGCTTTTTTAAAATTCATTTAGAGGATGTTTTTTTAATAGACTTTGTATATAGTAGCTGAATTTAGTATTGTTCCATTCATTGATGAAGTAAGACAAAATCTTGATTTGCTATCCTGGGTTTGCAACCACAGCTATTCATCTTTTTTATTTACTCAACAATTATTTGCCCCTCTGGCGCAGGACTCTGCCCAGATACCTGTTGTTACTATTGTTAAAATCAGGGGACTAAAAAAAGAGCTGTAAAAATTACAGCTCTTTTTAAATTGTAAATAATCTTTGATTATTTACATGCCTATAAGCTTGTACATTTCTTCCAGTTTTGGAGAAAGTATGATTTCTGTTCTCCTGTTTTTTGCCCTGCCTGCTGCACTGGAATTACTTTCAACCGGATCAAAAAAGCTATGGCCCGAAGCAATAACCATCACTGGGTTAACTTTGTAATTATTCACCAATACACGAACAATGGCATTGGCTCTTGACGTACTTAAATCCCAGTTATCACTGTATCGTCCTTTGATAGGAATACTGTCTGTATGACCTTCAATATTTACGGATACATCGGTATTCAGATTTAATACCGATGCAAGTTTTGATAGGGCGTCAATTCCCTTAGGATTAACTACTGCACTTCCTGAAGGAAACAATAAATTTTCAGAAAGGCTTACATATACTTTTCCGTTTTTTTGTAATACCGTTAAATCGTTTGAACTAAAGCCTTTTAAAGCTTCTGCCATTTTATCTTTTAGCAACCTGCCCTGTTCCTTTTGGTTTTCCAGTAATGCCTGTAATCTTTGCAATCTTTGTTGCTGCAATTGTAACTCTTCTTTTGTTTTATTTAACTGGTTTTGCTGGCTGGTTGTTTGTTGTCCCAATTGACCATTTTGATTACTGAGGTTGGTAATATCAGCCTTTAATGATTTGATATTAGCCTCCAGTTTTGCAATGTTATTTTCAAGCATCGAAACATTATTTTGCAATGCGCTATTTTGATTAGCCAAAGTGGTACTGTCCTGTCTTAAAACTGCCGTTTCCATTTGCGATTGCCTTAAAATTTTTTTTGAAACACAAGCTGGAAGTAATACCACAGCCAGTAACGGAATGATAAAAAGTTTTTTCATGATTATTATTTTTGATTAATTGTTAACCCCGCTAATTGTCTATTTGTAATATCAAATGCAAAAAAGCCGGAAATTTTTTAGGTGTTTATTTAATACCAGTCATTAAAATTTATCAACAGTAATATTTCAATTTTAAAATACCGCCAATCAATTCTGTTAACTGGGTATAAAGGTGAGTTCCTTTATAAATAAAAATGTTACATAATTATTTATTTAAATTATATAATTCAGCTTTTGTAGCAGGCTGCTGTAGCAATATAAATCTCATGCTTTTGCTAATATGCTTTTTTAAAAACCCAAGTTATTACTACTCCATTAAAAACCGGATTGTGTTTTATTTACCAACAACAATATAAGCTTGCAATAAGATTTGGAGTATAACTGCTTTAAAGATTTGGATCTTTAAGTGAAGTAAATTAATTGCCCAATAACTGGATCATGAATTGCAATCCTTTTTCCTGGGTAAATACAATATTCCGATTTGGAATTTCATCAATATCGGGAAAGCTGTCAACGGCATTACTTACACTGCCCTCTCTTAAAAAATGCAGCATCGGGTAGGGAGACCGGTTGGTATAATTGGAAGGATCTTCATTATTGCTTCCGGCAAATAAATACAGGGGGTGAAAACTGGCAATCTGGTAAATGCCTTCATAATCCTGTTCTTCCAATAAACTGTTGGTCATATCCAGCAGTTGCAGGTAATCGTCGAACGACTCAAAACTTCCGGGCAAAATCAATAGGGAGGTTTCAATATTTTTATTGTCATCCAATTTTTGAAAGGATTGCATGACCGACCTTAAAACCAACTCTTGGGAAGCATTGTGTAACACTTCGTAGTGTATACTATCCCGCTTTACTTCTTTGCCGGCAAAAGGGCAGAAATTGCAACCCACCACTACATCGATGATCCATTTTTTAGTTTTGGCTATTACAAGTTCAGTATCGGGTGTATTCATAATTATACATTAAGAAACAGATTTTATATTAGTTATTTCAAATGAAAAAGATTGCTGGGAAATAGAGTTCGTTCATCCCATAAAAAAAGGAAGTCGATAAAGACTTCCTTTTTGCTCCCCCTGCCCGACTTGAACGGGCGACCCTCTGATTAACAGTCAGATGCTCTAACCAACTGAGCTAAGGAGGAATTTCCCCTTTCGGGGTTGCAAAAATAGGGGATTTACGATTAAAAAATCAACAGTATCAGTATAATTTTTTAACCCCTTATAAAATAAAACTTCAAATAGCATTCATCCCTATCCAATAGTTATATACTGTTTTCAAACAAACCTAAATTTCAATTTATAATTTTTACCATAATTCATAACTGGCATTTGTACCTGTAACATTTAGTACCCTGTTTATTATAGCATTACTAAAGTATCATGGTTGTTTTTGCTACCTAGCCAATAATATGGAGGGTTTATTCGTTAATGAGTGTACAAATCCAATTTTCTAAATAAGTAATAATTGTTTTTATTGTATGAAAAATCAAATTCGCAGTATTTCATTTAATACTGAGCAGGATATTATTAACGCTTTACAAGCAGTACAATCCCTTACAAAACTTGTAGGTTTACCCCTATTGGATAGTACCCGGTTTATTGCTGAATTAGCTACCATTTCCAGCGGTTATTTTCAAAAATTCAACTCTGGAACATTTTCTATTTGTATAGAAACCATCCATGCACACAGTTATTTATTAATCAACATAAACGAAAAAGTAATTGATGCCGGGAGCCTGCAAGTAATTATTAAAGACTCCGGCTTTATATCAACAATAAATACTAGCAACAATAATACCCCATCCGATATTTTTGATATCAACACAGTTTTACAATCGGGAAAAAGCATTTTGCTCGGCAAAAAAATTACTGCTGATAAAGCTGCAATTGAATGGTTAACTAATTTTAAACCGGCAACCGAATACTCCCCATTGCAGCAATTTACAAATCAACAATTGGCATTGCTGGATGCTCATCAGCAATTTACAAATAGCAATAATACCCTAACAACCTTAGTTCAAAAAGAAACGGATATTCTGCAATCAGAAAAAATAAAACACGAACAAGATGTAAACTGGTTTATACTGCAATCCATTTTAAATAATGCCCCCTTTTTGGTTTATGTAAAAGACTTACAAGGAAAATATTTACTGGTTAATAAAAAGTACAACGATGTTTTTAATTATGAAACCGGAGATATAATTGGTAAAACAGATTTTGAATTGGTAGAACATGATAAGGCACAACGTTACCGAGATGTTGAAGAATTAATTATTAAAGAAAAGAAAGCATTCGAAAAAGAAGAAACCATTGAATACAATGGCAAAGACATGAACTTATTGATTATTAAATTTCCAATGTTTAATGAAAAAAATAAAATTTATGCAGTAGGTGGCATTGCTACAGATATAACAGACAGGGTAATAGATAGGAGTGAAATTATTGCTGCAAAAAGTAAAGCTGAAAGTGCCGAACAATTACAGGAGCAATTTCTGGCCAACATGAGCCATGAGATACGTACACCCATGAATGGTATTATCGGAATGACAAACCTTGTTTTAGGTACCGCTTTGGACAATGAACAGCGGGAATTTGTACAGGTAATTAAAAACTCTTCGGACAGTTTACTTACGTTGATAAATGACATTCTAGATCTTTCGAAAATAAAAGCGGGCAAACTCAATATTGAAAAAATTGATTTCCCAATAAGAGAAACAATTGAAAACAGCATTGCCGGTTTTAGGGTAAAAATTAATGAAAAGCAATTAAAATTAAGAGTATCTGTCGATCTGGGAATACCCGATACATTGAAGGGCGATCCACTGCGGTTAAACCAAATTATTACAAACCTATTAAGCAATGCAATTAAGTTTACCGAAAAAGGAGAAGTTAAACTGGAAATAAATTTACTTAACAGAATAGAAGATGAACTGGAAGTAGAATTTATTGTAAGTGATACCGGTATTGGTGTTGAGCAAGATAAACTGCTGGAAATTTTTAAAAGTTTTACCCAGGCCGAATCGGGAACTACAAGAAAATTTGGAGGCACCGGGCTGGGCTTATCCATCACAAAAAAATTAATTGAATTACAAGATGGCGAAATCTCTGCAACCAGTGTAATTGGCCAGGGAACCACTTTAAGATTTGTTTTAAAATACCAGGCCGTTAAAAAAACTTTAAACATCAATAAAAATATTAACAAACAAAATTCAATTGATGATGAAGGTTTGCATGGCAAAAAAGTTTTAATTGTAGAAGATAATTTGACCAACCAAAAAGTAATTTACCATAATTTAAAAAAGGTGGGCATGGAGCCCGACCTGGCCGAAAATGGTAAGGAAGCCATCAAATATCTGGAAGACGGATTTACCTACGACCTTATAATTATGGATTTACAAATGCCCGAAATGAACGGGTTTGAAACTACAGAGTATATCAGAAAAAAATTAAAACTGGATATCCCCATTATTGCTATGACGGCAAGTGCATTAAGAAACGAAAAAGCAGTTTGCTTATCCATTGGAATGAATGAATATTTAACCAAACCTTTTGTACCAGAAGATTTATTCAAACATTTAAGGCACTACCTGGTAAATGGAAAAGTTGCAACCCATACAGAAAAAACACATAAGACTTTTCAAAAAAAGTCGAACAAACCTTATAACCTAAATTTCTTAATTGAGCTGGAAGATCTGGATTGTTTTAATGATGTATTGGGATTGTTTTTAGAATCAACTCCGGTAATATTATCAGAAATAAAAACGGCTATTTACGAAGAAGAATGGGAACAGGTAGGCAGTAGCGCCCATAAATTAAAAAGTAGCTTAGGCGTTTTACAACTCAATAAAATGTTGGCGCTAAGTGCCCAAATGCAAGTGGATGCACAGGAAAAAAGAAACCTGCCCAGGATAGCAGAGAACTTAGAAAAACTTGAACAGCTTTTTCTGGAATGCAAACCCATGATTGAATCGGAAATTGCCAATGCAAAACTTTTATTATTAAATATGTAAGCTCAAAATAAAATTAAAATCCCCTACTACTATGAAAATCCTTATTGCTGAAGATGAAATGACCATGCGGAAAATTATTGAAATGAAATTAAAAAAAGACGGCCACGAAGTTATTGTTACCAGCGATGGAAACGAAGCCATGGAAAAAATTTCGTTGCATAATCCCGATCTTATCATAACCGATATCATGATGCCTTTTTCATCGGGCCTCGAAATTATTGGCATGGTAAAAAAACGCCCCGGAAAAAATGTTCCCATCATTGTGCTTTCCTCTATGGGGCAAGAGAATGTTGTGTTGGAAGCATTTAATTTAGGTGCCGATGATTTTATTACCAAACCATTTAGTCCGAACGAACTTTCAATGAGGGTTAAACGACTGGGTATTTCAGATTAATAATTACGCCATTTGCTTATTAAGTTCATTTAATAAAATGATTTTAATATTAAAATTGTTGGCTGTAGTTGATATGTGTATTTTCGAAACTATTTTGTACAGCTAATGCTTGGATTTTTTAATTTTTTATCAATTGTTTTTGTTACGCAGCATCTGCTGTTGATGATATCATTGCTGTTTGCATGTATTATTATTACGGTTGCAACGATTATACTTTTAAACCTGATAAAAAAAAACAGGTTGCATAATCTGCAAGAAGAAATAAAAAAAAATATTGCAGACCTTATCTGCGAAATTGCCATTTGCGAAACTCCTGAAGAATTAGATGAAGTTTATCAGCAACCGCAGTTTCAGGCACACCTTAAAAAATATTTGCAAACCCATTTCGAAAGAACGGTACTAATAAAGGAACTGGCTGAAACCTGTAAAAAAATAAGTGGAAATGCCGAAAGTAACATTCAATGGCTTTTTAAAAAAACAGGGCTCGAAAAAGATTTACTGCGTCAATTAAAACGCAAACACTGGAGCGATAAAGCCGAAGCCATTCAACACCTGGCAGCGTTAAAGCAAAACAATAATCTCCGTAAAATTTTTTATTACACCAACCACGCCAATTTATTGGTGCGTATGGAAGCACAGGTTGCAGTGGTAAATTTAACAGGCTTTAAAGGCCTTCGGTTTTTAAATGTCATCAGCCATCCCATTACCCCATGGCAACAACTGGAATTGCTAAATGAACTCTCCCAACAAACACCCGATGAATTTGAAAAACTCGGCAATTGGTTGCAATCAGAAAACGAATCGGTAAGAGATTTTTCTTTAAGGCTTACCGGAATTTACCAGCGTTACAAACAATACGATGCAGTTGTTGCAAACCTGTTTCATTCCTCCAATTTAATTTGCCGGCAGGCATTGAAAACCATCAGTAAAATTTATAACGAAGAAACTGCCCCATTATTAATCAGCCTTTTTCCTAAGTACGAAAAAAACGAACAATTGCTGATTGTAAATATTCTTAAAGATATCGGATCGGAAAACGATCTTCCATTTTTAAAAACCATTTTATCCCATTCGGATAATGAATATAAATTAGCAGCCAGTAAAACCATTTATTTTATCAGCGCTGCTGAATTTGATAATGCTACAATGGATTTTGATCAAACCAGTTTTCCCTGGGAAATTATTATTCCACAAATAAAAACTGAATTGGCCAGATGAGTGTGTTAGATTTTTTATATAGTTTTTTTACTTACGGTATACTCATCTACTCTGTATTATTACTATCCTTTTACCTGTTCATTGCTGGCTATTCAATGGGCGAAGTAAAACTGTACCTGCAAAAAATAAAGTTTACCGATTACAGTTTATTGGCCACTTCCGAATACGCTCCCTCCATCAGTATTCTTGCACCGGCATACAACGAAGGCGCAAATATTATTGAAAATGTCCGTTCCCTTTTATCAATGCATTACAATAACCTGGAGTTAATTGTATTAAACGATGGCAGCAAAGACGATACCCTTGAAAAACTTATTCTGGCGTACGATCTGGTAAAAGTTCCACAACTTATTACGCCTCATATTAAAACGAAAATGGTAAGGGGTGTTTATAAAAGCAACATATCTACTTACAATAAATTAATTGTGGTTGATAAAGAAAATGGCGGTAAGGCCGATGCTTTAAATGTGGGCATAAATGTATCGGCAAATAAATACCTGGTTTGTATTGATGTGGATTGTATACTGGAACAGGATGCATTGTTGAAATTGATAAAACCATTTTTAGAAGAAAAAGAAAAAAGAGTAATTGCTACGGGTGGTGTTGTACGTATTGCAAACTCCTGCATTATTGAAAACGGTAAATTGGTTAAAGTAAATTTACCAGTACAGTTTTTACCAAGGGTACAGGCGCTTGAATATATCCGTGCATTTTTATTAGGCAGGATGGCATGGAGCCGGTTAAATGGTTTGCTCATTATCTCTGGTGCCTTTGGTGCTTTCGACCGGGAGATTGTTATTAAAGCCGGTGGTTACGATCACAGTACTGTGGGAGAAGATATGGAATTGATTGTTCGTATGCGTCGCTACATGCATGATAATAACCTGCCTTATAAAGTTGCTTATATCCCCGATCCGCTTTGCTGGACAGAAGCGCCTGCCACTTACAATATTTTGGGCCGGCAACGCAACCGATGGACAAGAGGCACCATCGAAACTTTAAAGATGCATAAAAAAATGTTCTTTAATCCTAAGTATGGTGTATTGGGAATGCTGAGTTATCCCTACTGGTTTTTCTTTGAATTTTTAGCACCCATTATTGAATTTATTGGGTTTGCTACTTTTATAATTTTTGCAATATTGGGTTTAATGAATTGGAGTTTTGTATTATTTCTGTTTTTATTTATCATAGCGTTTGGATTTTTATATTCGATGTTTGCTATTTTGATGGAGGTAAATACTTTTAATCAATACAAAAAACGAAAAGAAATTTACAGCCTTATTGCAACCGCTTTTCTGGAGCCATTTGTGTTTCATCCATTTGGCGTTTGGTCGGCAATAATGGGAATTAAAGATTACCTGCAAAAGAAAAAATCCTGGGGCGAAATGACCCGGCAGGGATTTTCAAAGAAAAAAATAAACTAATTATTTGTTATGAAAAAATTACTCTCTACAATCAGTACAAGATTAAAATATTTCCTGCCTGCCATCCAGGCCTATGCTGCTCAATCAATATTGCTGCTCATTTTTATTTTACTGGCATCGCTTTACGAAATAATTTTAAACAGCAACTCCAACAACAGCGATTTGCCTTTAATGTACATTTCATTTTTAATTTTAATCAACAGTTTTCTTTATTGGTTAAAAATATTTTTTCTTCTTCTTATCCCGTACCTGCTAATTTATTTTATCAACAGGCGGCTTGTAAATATTTTATACCTGCTAACCGCAACCCTGTTAATTCTATTACAGCTAAGCCTGGAGCAATATTTTAATAAAACTTTTGTACCGCTGGGAGCCGATTTATTTGCCTACTCCATTACCGATATTAAACAAACCCTTAGCGCTGCCGGTGGTGTATCGGTTGGGGTAATAGTTTATCTTGTATTGACCGTTGCATTATTTGTATTTGTGTTTATCCGGTTTTCAAAACGGATAAACATATTCCATTTCCATTCGTTGATTTTGATAGCGATTTCTTGTGCAGTATTTTTTAGCAGCTTTACCATTTCTTCAAATTCGCAAAAATTAAAATCGGAATATGCAAAAACATTGGTAATAAATAAATCGGGATTTTTTATTGAAAAAACCTATCAATATTTTTTTCCTGAAATACTTGAAACCGATATTTATTCGGATGCTTATTCCGGCGATTTTGGAAACGGCACTATTTCCATTCAGGATTTTGCATACGTAAATGAAAAAGAATTTCCATTTTTACATAAAGATGAAACCAAGGATGTGTTGTCGCCATTCTTTAATCAAAGCGCCAGTAAACCCAATATTGTAATCTTGTTGGTAGAAGGTTTGGGAAGAGCTTTTACAAATTCGGGAGCCGTACTCGGCAACTTTACGCCCTTTCTCGATTCGCTGTCGAACGAAAGTTTGTATTGGAAAAACTTTTTAAGCAGTGGCGGAAGAAGCTTTGCAGTGCTGCCTTCGGTGTTGGGCTCCTTGCCTTTTGCAAAAAACGGTTTTAATGAATTGGGAGAAAAAATGCCTAAGCATCTTTCGCTGCTAAGTTTGGCAAGATATAACGGCTACCAAACTTCTTTTTATTATGGCGGCGATGCCAAGTTCGATAACATGGGTTTGTTTGCCCGAAAAAATGCCATCAATAATATTTATGATGAAGCAACTTTTCCGGCGGGCTATACCAAACTACCCAGTAAAAACGGCGCCAGCTGGGGTTATGGCGATAAGGAATTTTTCAGGCGGTATATTGAATTACAGGAAACCAGAACAGAACAGCCACAACTGAATGTAATGTTTACCGTTTCAACCCACAGTCCGTTTTTAATAAACGAGCAAGAAAAATACAATCGCATTTTCGATCAAAGATTAAATGAATTAAAATTTACTGCCGAAACAAAAGCTGCTTACCAGGAATTTAAAGGGCAGTATGCAAGTGTATTATTTTTTGATGATGCCCTCCGTACTTTTTTTGAAAACTACAAACGCCGCAAAGATTTTAGCAACACCATTTTCATCATAACCGGCGATCACCGGCTTCCCGAAATTCCGATGATTTCAAAAATGGATCGCTATCATGTGCCGTTAATTATTTATTCGCCGCTGTTAAAACGCAAGGCAAGTTTTGCTTCGGTATCTTCTCATTTTGATATTGCGCCAAGCCTGATGGCGTTTTTGCAAAACAATTATGATTTTAAAAAACCAAGCCTTGCAACCTGGATTGGTAGCGGCTTAGATACTACCAGAGCTTTTGTAAACAATCATCAATATCCATTGATGCAAACAAAAAATGAGGTGATTGATTTTGTTCAGGGAGAATACCATTTAAATGGAGAATCGATTTTTTCGTTAACGCCAACAATGGATGAGCAACCGGTATTGGATAAAAATAAACAACAGCAATTGCTGGGCATTTTTAACCAGTTTAAAAAACGCAACGAGCAATTTATAAATGGAGCGCCATTAATTCCTGATTCTATTTACCAGAAATATTTTCCCCGTTAATTTTTATTTGCTGATAATAATCATCGGTAATTCTATTCATTAAAGGCCGGTAAAAATTCCAGAAAAACTGGCGGCGGTCGGTATTGTCGGTGCTGTTGTAAAACAGGTTTTTAAAAAACCGAATGCCCTTAAAATAAGAACTGGTAATAGATACAGGGTTATCGCAAAAATCGCCGGAAAAATAATAGAAGCGATACGCTGCTTTTTTATTAGTGATAATGGCAGGAAAATTTGAAGGAATTTGATGCAGATTTAATTCATTTAAACCATCCGGGGTAACTGCAATTTTATAAGTAGCCAACGTTTTATTGATGGCCGTATCTGGCATAATAATATCAAACCAAAACGAGTATCTCATTTCCTTGGGCAAATCGTACATTTGTTGCCCCTCCTCATTCGATTCAATAATAGGCAACGCATCTGTAAGCTGCTTGCCTTCTTCTAAAATAACTACCTGATCGGTACTGCTGATAAATGCAATGCCTGCAGCATGAAAAGGCCATTGTCCGTTATGCCCGGCCTTGTAATTTTTAATCAACCAGGGCGGTAAATCAGAATTGATTGCGGTATCCAATGACGGAAAAAAACGTCCAATCCAACCCGACCATTTTAAACCAAAATTATTTTCAAAATCACTTCTTACTTGTGGCGTTGTTGGCGATCCGATGATATTAAATTCGGTTACCACCAATTTGTTTTTTGATTTCATTTGTTTGGCAAGCTCCACATCCTGCTCACTCATGCCGCCATAAATCATTCCATACTCTACCGGATTTTTTTTTGTGTACCATTCGTTTTTGTACATACCGTAGGTGTCGGTTAAATAAACCATGTCGGCATCGTTGCTTAATTTTTCAATCATCTCCGGCGAAAATCTTTCCAGTCCTTTCAGCCTGTACTTCTCATCTTCCAGCGGAAAAAAACCAAAATAATCATCCTTGGTTTTATAGCCATTGCTACCGGTTTTTGTATATCGATTGTGATTGAGCAGCCAGGTAAACGACACATGCTCCTGCCCTTTTTGGGTGAGCACTGTTTTGTCGATAATGGCTGCAACAAATTTTTTCTTGGGTGTTGCAAGCCATGCCAGGTACATCCACAAGGGCAATAAAAAAATTGCGATGAGTGTAGTTAGTGTAATTCGTTTTATTGAAAACATGGGGGCTAAAATTTTCGTAAATAACTAAGGCTTGCAAGATATTGATTGCCGGTAACTTTTGGCAAATACTCTTGATGTGCCCAACCCAAGCTAACAGATATTGTATTGAATTTGTTAATTGAATTCCGGAAGTCAATAGAAATTCGGTTTGATTTTAGTTTATACAAATTGGTAAGTTGCACATTATTGCTCCGGTCGTCCGGCGAAATTCCGGTTCCCAAACTCAGTGCAATAAAATCGTCGTTTCCTTTGTAATAATACCTTGTTGTTAGTGAGTAAGAATGCGAAACAGCGGTAGTGCCCGGCGTAAGATAAGTGCGGAAATTAAACCAGTAATTTTTAAAATATTTTCCAACTGATGCGGTGTAAATCCAGGTGGCCGAACTGAAATATAAATACCTGAATCCGGCTTCTGCCTCAAAACTTTTTGGCAGGTTGGCGTACAACGAAAATCCGCTGCGGAATTTTGGAAACACACCCGAACTGTCGGAGAAGCCGGCGTTTACATAACTGTAAAAAGTTTTCGAAATCCGGGGGTAGGCATCGGCCTCAAATTGCAGCGCATTTGTTTTAAAACGGTTGCCATAATTTACCCTGCCAATTACTGAACCCATTTTTGTAGTGCGGCCATAATCCAAACTTACAATATGCCAGGGATCATCAAACTGTTTATCAAAACTGATATAATCGTAGCTGATGGAAATTTTATTTTTAAAAGAAAGAAATTTTATTTTTTCGCCCAACGACCGGGCTGCATCATTTTTTGGATCGGTTTTTAAAATCTGGCTGATGATGGTATTAGCCGAAGTAAATTGTTTTAAATCAATTAATGCCTTTGCTTTTTTTAATAATAGTTGTGATGATTGCGGATGAAATTGCAAGGCATTTTCACAAATGCTTAATGACTTTGTTGGATTGTTGTTCCAGTATTCCAAATCGGCATAAGCAGCGGCAGCGTCTTCGTTATCGGAGGTTTTATTCAGCACCGTTTCAAAACAATTCCGGGCACTGTCAATTTTATCAGACCAGGTATAAATTCTTCCTAAAAAAATACGGATGTCGGCATAATCGGGGCTGCTGCTCAAAGCCTCCTTACTTAATGCAATGGCAAGCGGATAATCTTTTTTATCAAAAGCTGCTGTACGTGCCTGCTGAAATAATTCATCGGACGAAAATTTATTTTGGGTAAAACCCTGCAAAGAAAACAGCAGTGCTATCAACAAATAAAAAGGATATTTTTTAAGATTCATGGATTTGAATAATTACTTACCAAAGTAAAAAGATAATATTACCTTACTTAAACGAAATTTATCCTAAAAAATTGGATGGAATTATTATGATTTATGGCAAAGCTCATCATTACTCTGAACGAAGCATAATGCAACTGTAAATTTATTTATCAAAGAGCTGGTTTAATTGTAAGGTATAAGAATTTTAAATGCACTTAACTACTAGGCAACCTTATGCCAAACTCTTTTATATGATTGGTCCAATTGGAGGTAAATAAACCATTTACAGAATCACTTTCTAAGCAAATTTTTATTTGCTGGTAACAGTTCTTAATAACTTCCAGTTACTCTTAGTGTTCAGCAAAAATAAATATAGCAACAAATAATTGTTGAGTAAAGAAAAAAAGATGAATAGCTGTGCTGTCCTGAGTTTGCAACTCAGGACTTACTCATTAAAGCTGTAATACTTACATTTATTACTATAAGCATATGAGTACAGGCGGCTATAAAATACGAAACTAAGAAGGCATCCATTTTGTAACATTTGCAGTAACAGAGTGGGTGGATGTTTTTACAAGACAGGAATACAGGGATATAGTATTGAACAGCATCTGGCATTGCCAAAAAGAAAAAGGATTGGTATTGTATGCCTGGTGTTTGATGAGTAACCATATACATTTAATAGTAAGTGCAATAAATTATGATACCAGTGATATTTTGCGTGATTTTAAAAAATATACAAGTAAAAAAATAATTACTGCAATACAGGAAAATCCTGGCGAAAGCAGAAAAGAATGGATGCTGAAAATCGTTGAATCAGCCGGTACACATAATAGCAGGAATACAAATTACCAGTTTTGGCGGCAGGATAATCAGCCAAAAGAATTGTACAGTGAAAACTTTATACAGCAGAAATTAAATTATATTCTTAACAATCCTGTGGAAGCTGGTATAGTTGATAAGGCAGAAGAATATTTGTACAGCAGTGCAAGGGATTATTATAATGGAAAAAATTGTGGCTTGCTACATGTTGAGTTACTTTAGTGCAGCTATGAGCAAATCCTGAGTTGCAAACTCAGGATAACAAATCAACATTTTATCTTTATTCATCAAAGAATGAAATAATACTAAGGATAGCTGCTTACTGAGTACCGGCTTGTTAAAAGCCAGCATTCCAATACTATCTATCAGTTCCGGATCGTTGGCGCCAAGCGTATAGTTTTCTATTATAAAATCCCATTCATCTCTGAAGGTTGGAGTAACAAATTTTTGCAGGTCAACCGTTCCCTTCTCATCTTCTGTTTTCTTTATTGCTGCATTCCCTGTCAGGAACATTTTTGTACCACCCGGACAATTAAAATCTGCTCTGGAAATATAGGGAGATGAAGGTTTTACCGGGAGTAAAGTTTTACCTGTTTTCTCTT
>JANPAP010000209.1:0-1596 GCA_031429975.1 Chitinophagaceae bacterium | reverse complement strand
CAATTTGCTCGGCAGTAATTTGCCAGGCTTTGGGATACGATTACTGGAAACCGGTACAGGCAGGCGATTTAGAAAACTCGGATTCCGTTTTTATAAAAAAAAATGTAAGCAATTCAAATTGTAACATTCATCCCGAAGCATACCGTTTAAACATTCCTGCATCGCCGCATTATGCAGCAGCAGCCGATGGTTTAGAGATAAAGCCGGTGGGTTTTATAATCCCAACCACAAAAAACAATTTATTGATTGAAACAGCCGGAGGCATCATGAGCCCGCTGGCAACGGGGTTTTTAAACCTCGATTTAATTAAACAATTTAATTTCCCGGTGATACTGGTATCCAATAATTATCTGGGCAGTATCAATCATACCCTCTTAACAGTAGCAGCATTGCAACAACAAAACATACTAATTAAAGGCATCGTTTTTAGCGGAGAAATAATTGCATCCAGCAGGGAATTTATTTTACAACATACCAAATTACCCATGTTGTTTTCTATTCCACAATTTGAAAACATCAACAACAATTCAATTGCAGCATTTGCAAAAACGATTTCTATAAATTTGTAAAATGGCTTTAAAAAATCAAAATCCCATCTGGCATCCATTTACACAAATGAAAACGGCGCTGCCGGCATTGCATGTTGTAAAGGCAACAGATTGTACATTATATACCGCCGATGGAAAGGAATACATTGATGCCATCGCCTCCTGGTGGGTAAATATCCATGGGCATTGCAATCCGGCCATAGCAGCAGCAATTGCAAGCCAGGCAAGCACTTTAGAGCATGTAATCTTTGCCGGGTTTACCCACTCTCCTGCCATTGAACTTGCAAAAAAACTCATCAATATTTTACCCGGCAATTTTGCTAAAGTATTTTTTTCGGATGACGGTTCTACTTCGGTGGAAGTGGCGATAAAGATGGCTTTACAATTTTGGCACAACCAGGGACAGACAAATAAAATAAAAATAATTGCTTTTGAAAATGCCTATCACGGCGATACATTTGGCGCCATGAGTGTGGCAGAAAGAAATGCATTTAATGCCGCATTTAATCCGCTGTTGTTTGAAGTGTACCGCATTCCATTACCCAATGAAAACAATATTGCAGCCATCCTTCAAAAAATAAATCATTGGGCCGATGAAGGAAATATTGCTGCATTTATTTTTGAGCCGCTTGTACAAGGAGCTGCAGGTATGCAAATGTATGCAGCCCAATATTTAGATCAACTGATTGCAACAGCTCAGCAAAAAAACATTCTATGCATTGCAGATGAAGTGATGACTGGCTTTGGTAGAACGGGTAAAAATTTCGCCATTGAATATTTACAAAACCAGCCCGATATTATCTGTTTATCAAAAGGCATAACCGGTGGTTTTTTGCCAATGGGAGTAACGGTTTGTACACAATCTATTTTCGATGCATTTTATGCGGATGATAAATACAAAACATTTTTTCATGGGCACTCCTATACTGCCAATCCAATTGCCTGTGCCGCTGCCAATGCTAGTATTGCCTTATTGATGGAAGAAAAATGTCAGCAGCAAATTGAAAAAATAACAAGCAGTCATACAAAATTTGCAGCAACAATTTGC
>JANPAP010000208.1:0-14186 GCA_031429975.1 Chitinophagaceae bacterium | reverse complement strand
TAATATAGACAGTAAAATTTTATTGCAAAAAACTTTTGAACTTATAAGAGCTAAAGATTATTTTGTTGTAAATATTGATAGTACAGTTTGCCTGGAAAATCCAAAGATTATGAACTATGTGCCTCACATGCAAAAAGAAATTGCACGCATATTAAATATTACTGAAGCGGATATTTCTATAAAAGCTACTACCACCGAAAAAATGGGTTTTGTTGGAAGAGAAGAAGGCCTGATTGCTTATGCCAGTATTTTATTGCAAAAGCAAGGTTAATAAAAATCAATACTGGATATTTTCTACTTAATAACTTTTTGCATTCATTAACTTTGCTGCCATGCAAAAAATTGCAATTAACATTGTAAACAAATCCAATAATGAATTACCGGCTTATGCTACAGCAGGTTCATCGGGAATGGATTTAAGGGCTCATTTATCAGCGCCGGTTCAATTAAATACATTGGATCGCAGGTTGATTTCTACCGGGTTATTTATTGAATTGCCTATTGGTTTTGAGGCTCAGATAAGACCCAGAAGCGGATTGGCATTTAACCAGGGAATTACCTGTTTAAATACCCCCGGCACAATCGACAGTGATTACAGGGGAGAAATTAAAGTGCTGCTTATTAATTTAGGGAATGCACCACAACTGATTCACGACGGCGATCGGATTGCACAAATGGTAATTTCCAAAGTAGAAAATGCCAGCTTGAATTTGGTGGATAATTTAAATACAACCGTTAGGGGCGAAGGCGGATTTGGACATACTGGAACAAAATAATTATTAAATAAAAAAATGAATTTTTTAAAAAATCTGTTTACAGTAAAATCTTTTTTGATTTCAATGCTAGGGTTTATTATTGCATTGAGCAGTTGTAAATCAACCAAAAAAATCCAGGCTGCCATCACAAAAAAAGATACCACTTCGGTACATATAACCAACCTGTCTGCCGAAGATTCAACGGCAATTTTTAAAAAAGAAATTGCCTTAATTCAAAGCAAAAAAATTGACATAAAAACTTTTAATTCAAAAATAAAAGTGGAGTACCAGGATAGTAAAGGAAAGCAACCGGGCATTACTGCATATGTTAGAATTATTAAAGACAGTGTAATCTGGATATCGGGTTATGCTACTGTTTTTAATATTGAAGCCTTTCGAGCATTGATTACAAAAGACAGTGTAATTGTAATTGATAAAATTAATAAGGAAGTGCAATACCGATCTATTGAATACCTACAAGAGTTGGTACAGATCCCTTTTGATTTTACAACCTTTCAGGATTTAATATTGGGTAACCCTATATTTTTTAATGATAGTGTGGTATCCTATCGAGAAACAGAATCAAAAATATTGGTGGCAACTGTTGGCAAATATTTTAAACACCTGCTAACAATCAGCAAGGCAACCCAAAACATAATTCATACTAAGCTTGATGATATTGATATCAATCAAAACCGTACGGCAGATATAACGTACGATGAGTATGAAAATAATATGGGTTTAAATTTTTCTACTTACCGGGAAATTACGGTTTCAGAAAAAAACAAACTCGACATTCAGCTCAAGTATAAACAATATGAGTTTAACAAAGAATTACAGCTAAATTTTACCATCCCAAAAAATTTTAAACGCCGATAGTCGTTATTTTTATAAAGTGTTTTTAAACTAATAATTGTAATTGATTAAATTTAGCCGATCGAAAAAAATTACGTTCATGTTTTTGTAACCCAGGTAAATTCAACCAATGAATAAAATTATTGTATCCATTTTTTTTCTGTTGATTTCAGCAATGCCATTACTGGCACAACCACCGGTTTCAAAAGAACAACAGGAGCTGGAACGGGAGCGGATTCAGTTAAAAAAAGAACTGGAGCAGGCCCAGGAATTGCTTGATTATAATAAAAAATCTACAAAAGAAAATTTAAGTACACTGGCGCATATCAACCATAAATTAAATATTCAGGAAAATGTAGTAGACAATATCAGCCGGGAAATTAATTTGATGAACAACAATATTTACAGATCTCAAAAAGATGTAAATAAAATGCAGTTGTTGTTGGATACACTGAGACAAGAGTATGCAAAAAGCATGGTGTATTCGTACAAAAACAGAAGCAGCTCCGACTTTTTAAATTTTATTTTTTCGGCATCTAGTTTTAATGATGCCATAAAGCGGATTAATTATTTAAAAAGTTATCGCAATTTCAGAGAGCTGCAGGGCGAAAATATTTTGCAAACACAGGATCTTCTCCGAAACCGCATTACTGAATTGAGCAGCACCAAACAAAAGAAAAATGTGGTGTTGCAAATCCAGAGTAAAGAGGTGGATGTATTACAAGTACAGCAGGAAGAAAAAAATAAAATTGTATCCAAACTAAAAGCACAGGGAAAGGAATTAAGTAACCAGATTGCAGCTAAGAAAAAGCAAATGCAAAAGGTTAATAATGCCATTGCTGCTGCAATTAAAAGGGCCATTAAGGAAGCCAACGATGCTGCAATAAAAACTAATGAAGAAAGAAAAAAAAGAGAGGCTTTAATTAATGCAACAAAAACTACCACCGAGCCAGCAGCTTCCAGTAAAACAATTGCTAAAGTAAAAAAAGAAAAAGAACCTGCTAAAACCCAAACCAGTGTGCTGTTGGCAACCGAAGCAGATGTTACATTAAACTCAAATTTTGAACGCAATAAAGGCAACCTTCCCTGGCCGGTAAGCAGCGGTTACCCCTTACTGCATTTTGGTTTAAACAAGCTGGAAAATAAAGTGGAGATTAATAGTCAGGGTATTTCAATAGGATGCGAAATTGGCACTGCTGTTAAAGCAATTTTTGATGGCGAAGTATTGTTGGTTAATAATTATGACGATGTACAAATGGTAGTTATAAAACACGGAAGATATTTTTCGGGATACAGTAATATTTCTGGTGTTAATTTAAGTAAGGGGCAAAATGTAAAAGTGGGGCAGGTTATTGGTAAAGTTGCTGCTAATCTGGATGGGATTGGGGCCATCGATTTACAAATCAGCAACGAACATTCCGAATTAAATCCCGAGACCTGGTTAAAGCACCGGTAATTGAATCAGGCTTTGATAAAGCTTTTCGTATTTGGGTACAATATTTCCAATGTCAAATTTTTTTGCCTGGGCCAATGCATTTGCTTTAAACTTATCATGCGTTGGTTTATCCTTTAAAATTTCCAACGCATTTTTGCACATATCTTTTATGTCGCCTACATTGCTCATGTAGCCGGTTACGCCATCAATATTTATTTCGGGGATACCACCTGCGTTGGTAGATATTACCGGCACTTCGGCCGCCATAGCTTCCAAGGCTGCTAATCCAAAACTTTCGTATTCGCTGGTTAATAAAAACAAATCGGCCAATGGTAAAATGTCTTCCATTTGCTCCTGCTTACCTAAAAATTTGATATTGCTGGCACCGGTACAATCCCTGCAGATCGATTCTGCAAAAGGTCTTTCGGGGCCATCGCCCAACAACAATAATTTGGAAGGAATTTTTTCGTTGATCAATAAAAAACTGTTGATCACATCTTCCACTCTTTTTACTTTTCTAAAGTTTGAGGCGTGTACAATAATTTTTTCGTTATTGGGGGCAATCAGTTTTTTAAAAGCATCCACCGGTTTTTTATTAAATCGTTTTACATCTACAAAATTGTGAATTACTTCAATCTCTTTTTTGATGTCGAAATTTTTATAGGTTTCTGCTTTTAAATTATGAGAAACAGCCGTAAGAATATCACTTTCCATCATAGAAAAAGTTACAACCGGCTTATAGGTTTTATCTCTGCCAACAAGGGTAATATCGGTACCATGCAGGGTGGTGATAACCGGAATGTATTTGCCTTCCTTTGCAAGAATTTGTTTTGCCATGTATGCTGCCGAAGCATGCGGAATGGCATAATGTACATGTAATAATTGGATATCATTATTTGTAATTACATCCACCATGGTACTCGCCAATGCTGTTTCGTAAGGCGGAAAATCAAATAACGGATAGGTAGGAACCCTCACTTCATGATAAAAAATATTGGCATGAAAACCACTGAGCCTTACCGGTTGCTGGTAGGTGATGAAATGAATGTTATGGCCATTATCGGCAAGGGCTTTTCCCAATTCGGTTGCAAGTACACCACTGCCACCAAATGTAGGATAGCAAACAATAGCAATATTCATAAATCAGTATTTAAAAATCTGTTTGTAAAGTAGGGCAAATTAATCATTAAATCTGCAAGGCAGTTTCCGTTTAAATAATGATGAAAATAATAACCATTTTTTTTAATGATTGTTCGACAATACAAAAACAGGATGGGTATTATATTCCTAACACATCTTTCATACTAAACAAACCTGTTTTGTTTAGTAAAAATTCAGCAGCCAATACAGCTCCCGTTGCAAAGCCAATACGGTTATGGGCTGTATGGGTAATTTCAATATCATCAATTGCAGAGCTGTATTTAATGGTATGCGTACCCGGAGCCGGATCAATTCTTTTGCTGCTGATTAAGATTTCATCATCGGCAGGGCTCGCCATTGTCCAGTTTTTTTTACGGCTTATTTGTTGCAAAATTTGTTCAGCCAAACTTATTGCTGTTCCACTGGGGGCATCTTTTTTTTCGGTGTGATGCGTTTCTTCTACACTGATTTTATAAGCCGGATGATTGTTCATTAATACAGCCAATTGTTTGTTTAATTCAAAAAATAAATTTACCCCTACACTAAAATTGCTGGCATAAATTAATGCGCCCTGTTGTTGCTGGCAAAGGTTTTTTATTTCATCCCATTGTTGCAACCAACCGGTGCTTCCACAAACTACAGGTGTGCCTGCATTAATGCAATTACTAAGGTTACTAACGGCACTGTGTGGCCCAGTAAACTCAATGGCTACATCAATTTTTTGCAGGTTCTCTTTTGTAAGGTGCTGCAGGTTATGCTGATCGATAATTAATGCAATACGATGCCCTCTTTCTTTAGCAATGGTTTCAATGGCTTTGCCCATTTTACCATATCCAATTAATGCAATGTTCATAATAATTATGTTGGATTATAGTTAGATTTATTATTAAAAAAACCGGCAACTCTATTTGCTGTAATTTTTTTTACCAATATTTAAAACAAGGCTTATACCCGAAGTGTTGGCTAAGGGGCTATAACCGGGCTTAAATTCTAAACTCAAATTGTCGTTCACATCAAAAGCTTTTAAATGGGCATCTACAGTGGCATCCACCACATTGAGCCCCCAAAAAAGTAAAAAGAAAAGTACAGAGTAATCAATATTTTGCCGAAAACTATTGCGGTAACTTTTTATAGCATTTGCCGAAAGGTTACTAAACTGGGGGTCAATCAACACATCGTTTGATGGATCGGTATCGCTGGCATACGTATAGGCCTGCTTTAATATTTTGTATGTTTTTAAATTGTAAAAATAAATGCCGGCAGTGGCACCTAAAGCTCCATACACCAAAGGAAGTTTCCAGTATTTTTTATTGTAAAGCTGCCCCCAACCTGGTATTATGGCTGAACGGATGGTAGCTTTTCGGGGGTTAAAAACCAGGACTGTTTTTGGGCTAATGCTATCTGTTAGTTGTTGGCTTTTAAATTGCTCAATAATTACTGCCGGTGCTAGTGCAACTATTTTGTTGCCAGCCAAAAAAAGAAAAGGCAGGAAAATAATGATCAACAGTTTTTTCATCAACTTACATTAATATTCAGTTTCTCCAGCAAGCCATTTAATTCTTCCAGTGAGTAATATTCAAAGGTTACAGCGCCAGATCCTTTTTTGCTATGCGACAGTTTTACCTTGGTATTAAATTGCGATGCTAAATTATCTTCAATCTTTTTAAAAGCAGGTGGTAGCTGGGCTTTTAGGGTATTTTTAACAACACTGTTGCCGGTATATATTTTACGAACCAGATCTTCTGTTTGCCTAACCGACAACCCTTTATTTTTTATTTCAGAAAAAATAAAAAGTTGTTTGTCGATCATGTCAACATTTATTAATGCCCTTGCATGCCCCATGCTGATAACCGAATTTCTAACAGCAATCTGAATATCCGGTGGTAATTTTAATAACCGGATATAATTGGTAACGGTACTGCGCTCTTTACCCATTCTTTCCGAAACCTGCTCTTGGGTATAATCTAATTCGTCCATCAGTCTTTTATAACTCAGGGCAATTTCTATAGCATTTAAATTTTCTCTTTGTAAATTTTCCAGCAATGCCAATTCCAATAACTCGGTATCATTTACCTGGCGGATATAAACGGGTACATCTTTTAAGCCGGCAATTTTTGCGGCTCTATAACGGCGTTCACCTGCAATAAGCCTGAACTTGCCATTGGCCATGCGGCTAACCGTTAGTGGTTGAATGATGTCGTGCATTTTTAAGGAAGCGGCTAATTCGCTTAATGCAGTTTCATCAAAATCCTTACGGGGTTGCTTTGGATTTACTTCAATCTGATCGAGTGGCACACGATTGGCCGATGCTGTTTTTTCAATAATCTCATTCTTTAAATTTCCGGCCGTGTTTTTTAAATCGGCATCAATATTTTGTAACAGGCTTCTAATACCTTTTCCTAGTGCGTCTTTTTTATTTGGAGGAGTCATACTCTTTCAAGATTTTTTATTGATAGCTTGCTTAGTACTACATGCTATTAAGTTTAGTGGTGGTTATTGAATAATTTTATCTTGTTGATTGATTTTTGTAAGATTATTTTTTTGTAAAATTTCCTTTGCAAGATTGAGGTAATTAATGGCGCCCTTACTTTCAGAATCGTATAAAATAACGGGCTTGCCAAAGCTGGGAGCCTCACTCAGCCTGGTGTTGCGATGAATCATGCTGCTAAAAACCAACTCTTCAAAATGCCTTCTAACTTCAGAAACTACCTGGTTACTTAATCGTAAACGGCCGTCATACATCGTCATTAAAATACCTTCTATTTCCAACTCGGGGTTTAACCTGCTTTGTACAATTTTTATGGTGTTTAATAATTTCCCTAAACCTTCCAATGCAAAAAATTCGGTTTGCACAGGAACGGCAACACTATTTGATGCAACCAATGCATTTACAGTAATCAGTCCCAACGATGGAGAGCAATCGATAATTACAAAATCGTAATTGCCTTCAATAGGTTTTAAAATATTTTTTAATACCGCCTCTCTGTTTGGATAATTAATCATTTCAATTTCGGCGCCAACCAAATCAATATGCGATGGAATCAAATCAAGAAAAGGCATATCGGTTTTTAGCAACACATCTTTTGCGGTGCTGCCATTTACCATACAATCGTATAAACTTTTAGTGATGTTGTGCAAATCAAAACCAACACCAGTTGTGCTGTTGGCCTGCGGATCGGCATCAACCAATAAAGTTTTATACTCCAATATTGCCAAACTTGCTGCCAGGTTGATAGCTGTTGTAGTTTTTCCAACGCCACCTTTCTGGTTTGCTATTCCTATAATTCTTGCCATGTTGTTGTTGATTCTTTTTGCATTTTAATAATCGCTGCAATTAAATCTGAAGCAATTTATTGTTGAAATTATTTTAAAATCCGGTGTTTTATAATGCCGCCAAAGGTACAGTTTGAAAAGCAACTTATTGCCATTAAGAATTGATATGATATCCCAAGTTAATGTCAACCTGTCAAATTTAACCATTCGGCATAATATTGGAACATTCTGCTTGCTTAATTGTAATATTGAAAAATTGACTAACCTAATAATAAAGCATGTACACAATTATTGCCGGTACTAACCGGATGGGAAGTGCAACCCTTAATGTTGCCAAGGAATATCAACGGTTTTTAAAGGATAAAGGCATAACAGCATCTGTACTTTCTTTGGAGGGTATTAATTTAATGTATCGGGATGCAGCTCTTGAAAAAATAGAAAATGACATTTTAATTCCAACAACAAAATTTATCTTTTTACTGCCTGAATATAATGGCAGTTTTCCGGGAGCATTAAAAATGTTGATTGATATTTCAAAATCGAATACCATCTGGTGGCATAAAAAGGCACTGTTAACAGGGCTTTCAACCGGCAGGGCGGGTAATTTACGGGGGATGGAACATTTTATGGGGGTTTTAAATTATCTTAAAATAACTGTTTATCCCAACTTACTGCCAATTTCGGTTGTTGATGCTTTAATGGATGATGCCGGAAAATTTACGGATGTTAATACCATCAATACTATTAACAGCCAATTGGATGGTTTTTTAGAATGGAGCAAATAAATTACTTGATTGCTTAAAAAATATTTTTCATTATGCGTACACCACTGGGTACTTTTACTTTTATTGCAATTATTTTATTGCTTGATTTTTATATTTTTCAGGCAATTAAGGCTGTTAGTGATAGTGCCGCTCCGAAGGCAAAATCAATTATTTATATAACGTATTGGGTAATTACCTTTTTAATAATTATTGGATTTTTATTATTCATTTTTACAGATCCTGATTATTTCCCTAAAATTATAAGAACTTATTTTTTTGCAATTATTATTGGTTTGTTTCTTGCAAAACTTACCGCCGTATTTTTTTTAACCATTGATGATTTAAGAAGAGCCGTGCAATGGATTGCCATGAAAATTTTAAAAAAACCAACGACAGTTTCTACTGTTACTGATAATGGGATAAGCCGTTCGGTGTTTTTAAGCTGGCTGGGATTAGCCGCTGGTGGCGGGATTTTCGGTAGTTTATTGTATGGGTTTGGCAATAAATATAATTACGACGTAAAAAGAGTAAAACTTAGTTTTGATAATTTGCCTGCAGGTTTTAAAGGGTTAAAAATTTTGCAAATCAGCGATATCCATTCGGGTAGTTTTACCGATATAAAAGCGGTTCAACATGGGGTAGAAATGATTATAAAAGAGGAAGTGGATTTGATATTATTTACCGGCGATCTGGTAAATAATATGTCGTCGGAAATGGAACCCTATATCCATCTATTTAGTAAACTAAAAGCGCCGCTGGGCGTTTATTCTGTTTTAGGAAATCATGATTATGGCGATTATATCCGTTGGCCTCAGGATGGATTATCAAAAGAAGGGAATCTAGAAAAATTAAAAAATATACATGCCAACATGGGCTGGCGTTTATTATTAAATGAGCATGTGGTTTTAAAAAAAGAGGGCGATGAGATTGCATTATTGGGGATTGAAAACTGGGGCTCCAAAGCAAGATTTACAAAATATGGCAAGATGGATTTGGCTTATGTAGGCACCGAAAAATATCCATTTAAAATTTTAATGAGCCACGATCCCAGCCATTGGGAGGCACAGGTTTTACCAGAGTATCCTGCTGTTGATTTGATGTTGAGCGGCCATACACACGGTATGCAGTTTGGTGTGGATCTTCCAGGTTTTAAATGGAGCCCGGTACAATACATGTATAAGCAATGGTCGGGTTTATATCAATCAGGTAAGCAACAATTATATGTTAACCCGGGCTTTGGATTTATTGGATATCCAGGCAGGGTGGGCATTTTGCCGGAAATTACCATTCTGGAATTGAGTTGATACCGATTGTATAAAATTATAGTAAAAATAAAAGCCGGAAAATTTTTCGGCTTTTATTTTATCAGTTTGTTATTTTAAAATTTTCTTTCTCTTGTCGAAAATCTTTTTCTGCCTTCTTCACTGGGTTTTTTAAAACCACCATCAGCCTCATTCATTCTTATCATACGGCCATTGTGTTTTTTACCATCCATGGTCTTAATCATTTTTGGTGCAGCACTTTTATCAATCTCTATCCAGCTATTCATTTCTTTCATATCAATCTTGCCCAAAACTTCTTTACTTAAATTACTTTCATCTAAAATAAATTGTAAAAAACTGGCTTTATAAAAACCATCTTTTGTGCCCAGGTTTATAAAAAGTCTTGCATAGCCATTGTCTCTCTGGTTAAAACTTCCAGCTTCTCTTCTGCCTTGATCTCTGCTATTGCTACTGCTGTTGGAAAATTCTGAACGTTGATTAAAATCTCTTTTAATACTGGAATTCAAATCATCGGCATTTTCATAGTATTTTAAAAAGTGGTTAAACTCTAAAGCCGCAATTCTTTTTAAAACTTCTTCTTTACTTACGTCTTCAAATTTGGCTACTAAATCATCCATATAAGTTTCATAATCACCATGCGATACATCGGCCGACATCAGCTTATCCATAAAATGAAAGAACTGTTTGCGACAAACATCTTTTCCACTTGGCGCATCCATTTTATGAAACTTGGCATTTACCATTCTTTCTAAACTTTTAATTTTAAAAGCTTCTCTGCTATGGCAAATAGAAATACAGATACCACTTTTTCCGGCACGGGCTGTACGGCCGCTTCGGTGGGTATAAACTTCCATGTCATCCGGTAATTCGTAATTAATTACATGAGTTATGCCATCCACGTCAATACCTCTTGCAGCAACATCGGTTGCAATTAATAATTGTAACTTTTTTTGACGAAAGCGACCCATTACTTTATCCCTTTGTTGTTGGGTAAGATCGCCATGCAATGATTCAATTTCGTATCCTTCCTGTACTAATTTTTCTGCAATATTTTGAGCATCCAGTTTGGTACGGGTAAAAATAATACCGTACATGCCGGGGTTAAAATCGATATAACGTTTTAGTGTTTCGTAACGGTGATGTGCTGCAACTGTAATAAACTGATGATCGATATTTACATTACCACTGTTCTTTTTTCCTACCGTAATTTCTTTAGGATTGCTCATAAAGTTTTTGGCAATGGCCCTAACTTCTGGCGGCATGGTAGCACTGAATAACCAGATGCTTTCCCGGTTAATTGTATTCTTCAATACAAAATCAATATCATCTCTAAAGCCCATGTTCAGCATTTCATCGGCTTCATCAAGCACTACATATTTTACCTTTTGCAGATCGATTGCTTTTCTTTCAATCAAATCAATTAACCTGCCGGGTGTAGCAATAACAATATGTACACCTTTTCGCAAATTTCTAATCTGCATGGTAATGGAAGCTCCCCCATAAACTGCTTCGGTATATACGCCCTTTGTGTGTTTGGTATACAACAACAAATCGTTGGTAATTTGTAAACAAAGTTCACGGGTAGGGCACACAATTAAAGCCTGCGGATGCCGCTCGGCCTTTTCAATTAAATTTAAAAGTGGTAATCCAAAAGCAGCAGTTTTACCAGTACCAGTTTGTGCAAGACCAACAAAATCGGTAGTGCCTGATAATAAAACGGGGATAGCTTGTTCCTGGATGGGAGTAGGCGTTTCGAATCCTAAATCGGTAATTGCTTGTACTAACTGTTCGTTTAAGCCTAAGGCTTCAAATGCATTCATGTAAATTTTTTTGCGTTTACATGATATGCTACTTGTCTGTTGTTGCGCTACTTAAGTCCTAAAAATAAAAAAAGTAAAAACCAATTTCAACAGCCTTTGGGGCACTTCATGCAATACTCGTTATAAAATAATTGCGCAAAACTAGTGATTTTTTCGTGGAAACGAACAGTCAATTCAAACTAAATGGAATTAACGGTTGATTCTATATGAAAGTTTGTTGAATTGAATGCCTTGCCAGACCTACATTTCAGCCTTTCAAACAATAACGCATATACGAAATTGACTTTTAGTTTTATTTTTTAAAACATTTGATAAGCTATTGCAAATTGAAAATTCGTGAGGATAATTTTCATTTAAATGTAGTAACAATTAAATGAAACCATCTATTAGAAATATTGAATGAGGCATTTAATGGATAATAATTTGTAAAACGGCATAATTATAAAATAGTATTCAGTAAAGTATATAAATTTGATTTTAATTGGGAAGAGGCTCGAATTAAATTAATCCTTTTCTTTATTTACAAGTCTTATAAAATCTTTTACTGTTATTAAAAAAGTCATGCAAAAAATTTTATTTCTTGCTTTTGTTTCATGTTGCTTTTCTTTAAAAGTACATGCTCAAGTAAATCCCGAAGAAAAAACGGTGATCCTTGATTCGGCGGCTTTATTGGCCGATTTAATGAACTTAATGGATTCTGCAAACAAACCTTATAGTTATACAATCATTTCAGTTGCTGCAGGCAACCGGCTTTTTAGTTTAAATAATAACCGGCTTAATGCTAAACAGGAAACCAGCAATACCATGGTTTATAATCCATCAGTTGGGTATTATCATAAAAGCGGATTGAGTTTATCGGCAGGTGCTTCGTTGCTTAAAAATGTTCAAAATGGATTTGGCGTTAATCAATATTCAATAACTCCTGCCTACGATTTAATTGGCGACAGTAGTTTTAATGTTGGAATTTCATATACCCATAATTTTGTAAAAGATAAATTTTCTTCTTACTCGTCACCGATTCAAGATGATTGGTATGCTGCTGTTTCTTACAAAAAAACCTGGCTGGAACCCGGCATTGCTTTTGGCTATTCAACCGGCGAGTATAAGCAACTAAAAACCAAAGACACGGTTATCAATAATATAAAAAGAACCTATTACGATTCAGCAACTTTTGCTTTAAAATCATTTTCATTGATGTTAAGTGCCAGCCATAATTTTGGGTGGGAACAAGTATTTAGCAAAAAGGATGAAATAAGTTTTACGCCATCTGTAATGTTAAACATGGGATCATCTACAACCAATATCACTCATAAAACAAATGCACAGGCACTGATTAATTTTTTAAATAAAAGAGGAAAGTTGCCAAGATTATTAAGCAATAGTTTTCAGGCTGAATCGCTGGGATTGAATCTGGATGTCACTTATACTATCAATAATTTTTCTATAGAGCCGCAATTGTATTTTGATTATTATTTACCGAAATCAGATTCAAATAAATTTTCGCAGATATTTACCGTTACAGTTTCTTATACTTTTTAATTATATGAGTTAACAAATAATTATAAAGCAAAAATCATTTCAGGCATATAGTTGGATATTGAAAAAAGAATCAAAACCTTTTTTATGAAATCATTACTCTTAATTTTTATTGCTGTTATTTCTTTTCAATCTTTTGCTGCAGCGCAAAGTTTTCATGCCGGAATTAAAGTGGGCGCTAATATTAATAAACTTTCCGGAATGCCCTTTAAGGATCAGTTTACTTATGGATATCATGCAGGTGCTTTTGCAGAAATCGGGCTGGGTAAAAAATGGTTTTTACAACCCGAAGTAATTTTTAACCAAGTTGAAAATGACACTGCAAGTAATTTTAGCCAGTTGTATAATATCTCTACCACAAAAGCAGCCAGTATTAAATTAAATTACCTGAGTGTGCCGCTGCTGCTTAATTACAGGCTTTCAAAAATGATTTCTTTGCAAGCAGGCCCTCAATATGCAATTTTGATTGATCACAATAACAGCTTGTTACAAAATGGAAAAACTGCTTTTAAGGATGGTGATTTTAGTATGCTGGGTGGGCTACAAGTAAAGATGGGAAATTTAAGAGTAATGGGTAGATATGCCATTGGCTTAACCAACCTAAATGATATTGATAAAAAGGACCAATGGAAAAACCAAAGCATACAACTGGGCGTTGGGTTTACAATTTTGTAAACAGGTTTTCATAAACCTGCATTACCTGTTGTGCATGTTGCAATGCTGTAAATTTTTGAGCTTGTAAAAATCCTTTTTGTTGTAAGTTTTCAACTAAATTTTTATCCAATGATATTTGAAGCATTTGCCCGGCAAGTGCTTCAATATTATCTGGCGAAAAATACAATGCTGCATCGCCGGCAACTTCAGGTAAACAGGAACTGCTGCTGCTGATAACTGGTAAGCCACTCCACATGGCTTCCAATAAAGGAATGCCAAAGCCTTCAAAGTAGGACGGATAAATTAATGCAAGGGCTTGTTGGTAAATGGCCGGAAAGTCTGCACTGGTAACAAATACAGGTTCTTTTGATTGCGGTAAGTCATTTAAAAAATAAACCCTGTGTTGCAATTGATTTGTTTTTAAAAATTGAATTACTTCCTCTTTTTCTTTTTTGCCATCGCCTATTACAACCAGGGGAATATTGCATTTGTCTTTTAATACCAGCAATGCTTTACAAACTGCAATCAGATTTTTTCGTTGGGTAATGGAACTTACAAATAAAAAATATTGATCGGGCAATTGGTATCTTTTTTTAACGATGGCTTTATCAGCATCTTCAATTTTATTTTCAAAAATGGGATTGCAATTTTGGTAACAAACAAAAATTTTT
>JANPAP010000207.1:0-9185 GCA_031429975.1 Chitinophagaceae bacterium | reverse complement strand
CTGCCGATTAATAAAAGGGAGAGAAGTTTTTTCATGATTAAATTTTAAAAAGTCAATAGTCAATAGTCAATAGTCAAAATCCAGTATCCAGTATCCAGCATCCAGTATCCAGCATCCAGTATCCAGCATCCAGCAACCAGTATCCAGCATCCAGTATCCAGTATCCAGTATCCAGCATCCAGCATCCAGTATTCAGTATCCAGCATCCAGTATCCAGCATCCAGCATCCAGCATCCAGTATCCAGTATCCAGTTAAGCCTCAGCACCCAGCCACAAAGCCCCGCCAATACTGGCTTGCGAAGCGCCGGTTACCGAAGCAATTGTATTGGCTTCTTCTCTCCAACGCAATACTGCAATCAATCCCATAATGAGGGCTTCTTTAAATTGTATAATTTTTTCATCAGGAATAATAACATTGATATTTTTTTTAGCAAGCATTTCCGATAATCGGTTTACTAAAAATTTATTGAATGCACCACCGCCGGTTACTAAAAGTTGCTGGTTAATAGTTGCCGGTTGTTGTATTGAAATTGCATTTGATAATTGTATGCAGATATGTTCGGTGTAGGTTCGTAATGCATCTTCAATTGGCAAGTTTGCATTTTTAATTATCGGAAATACTTGATCGGTTCCAAAACTGTTTGGTAATGATTTTGGATAAGGTTGATGATAATAATCCAAAGCATTTAACTGTTCTAATAATGCTTCATTAATTTTGCCCGATGCTGCCAGTTTACCTTCATCATCATAATTAAAACCGGTTTCGTAGGCCAACATATTTAAAACTCTGTTAGCAGCACAAACATCAAAAGCAATATATTTTTCGAGAGTATTAATTGAAATATTTGCAATGCCTCCAAGGTTTAAAAAATAATTATAATTACTAAATAATAATTTTTCTCCAATCGGAACTATGGGAGCACCTTGTCCGCCACAAGCAATATCCAATGCCCTTAAATCGCTTACCACTGCAAGTTTTGTTTCGGCAGCAATGGCAGCGCCATCACCAATTTGAGCAGTTGTTTTAAGAGCAGGCAAATGAAAACTTGTGTGCCCGTGCGATCCGATTAATTGCACTTTATGGTGTAGTTGATACTTCTCAATAAATTCATTAATCTGTTGTCCGATTAACCGGCCATAAGCCGTATGCAACAATTGGTAATCCAATGCAGATAAGTTGCAGACATTTAATAATTGTTGTTTCCATTCAGGAGTATATTCAATACAATCGGCTGCTAGTATTTCGTAATTCCAGTTGCCACCGGTTTCGGTGAATTCGGTAAAAGCTATATCCAGTCCATCCACCGAACTGCCACTCATTATTCCAATTGCCCTATAAATCATTTATTTTGATTTTATAATTCCTATTTTTACAAACTTATTTATCAGTGCAATTTCAAATTCTAATTTCAAAAATTCAAAATTATATTCATGGTAATTAATCTAAGCGATCATCATTCTTTAGTTAGCAATTGGGTAGGTGAATTAAGAAATGTAGATGTTCAAAACGACCGGATGCGTTTTCGTAGAAACCTGGAGCGTATTGGCGAGGTTATTGCTTATGAGATCAGCAAGAAGCTGGAATGGGAAGAAATTGAAATTAATACGCCTTTGGGAATTTCCAATTGTAAAATGTTAAAGGAGCAACCGGTGTTGGCAACTATTTTAAGAGCAGGGCTTGGTATGCACAATGGTTTGTTGAATTATTTTGATAAGGGCGAAAATGCTTTTATCAGCGCTTATAGAAAACACCAGCCTGATGGAAGTTTTGAAATTAGTTTAGAATACATGAGCTGCCCCGAAATTGAAAATAAAGTGGTAATCATCAGCGATCCAATGATTGCTACGGGTGCATCGCTGGTAAAATCAATCCAGTATTTAAAAGACGAAGGCGAGATAAAAGAATTACATATTGTTTGCGCCATTGGTTGTACAGTTGGAATTGAATATGTGTTAAGAGAAGTACCCAAGGCAATCATTTGGTGTGGAGATATTGATGATGAACTTACAGCTAAGGGATATATTGTACCGGGTTTAGGAGATGCAGGCGATTTGGCTTTTGGAAAAAAAATGCAATCATAATTCGTACAACATTTTTTGGCTATTTATAAGCCTATTGATATTGTTTTCAGGAGTTTTAACGTTACTAATCTTTATTATTATTTGATGAAACCTATTTGTAATAGTTAATTGCAAATAGCTTTTAACCTTTTTGATGCAGCATTTTACTGTAATAACTTATCTTTAATATTCTGAAGTATTTTGAATATGAAAAAATTATTGTTCTCATTTAGTTTATTAGCAACTGTTGTTTTGGTAAAAGCACAGGATCCGCACTTTTCTCAGTTTTTTTCTTCACCCCTTACCCTTAACCCGGCATTTACCGGAAAATTTGATGGCGATTGGCGTTTGGCAGCAAATCACAGAGACCAATGGCCCTCAATTCCAAAGGCTTATGTTACTACAAGTGGATCGCTTGATTTTGGAATTTTGAAAGGAAAAATACCAAAAGGGGATGTATTTGGAGTTGGTATCAGTGGGCTGAGCGATCAAAGTGCCGATGCTGCTTTAAAATTAAATTACGGTTCTTTGTCATTAAGCTATCACAGGGCTTTGGATGAAGATGGATATAATACTATAGGTGCTGGATTTCAGGCTACCTATAGCAGTGCCATCCTTGATAGAAATAAATTAACTTTTGAAGACCAGTTAACTCAAAATGGATTTACCAATCCCACTTCCGAAACTTTTAATAACGGCACTACACAAAATTATATGGATATGAATGCCGGTGTTTTGTATTCCGGATCAAGCAATGGTTTAAATAATTATTACCTGGGGGTTTCGGTATATCATATCAACAAGCCAAATCTGAGTTTTATTGATAAAACCTGGAACCTTGCTTCGAGAATTACTTTTCATGGTGGTGGCTCTTTCCCTGTAAGTGATAATTTAACAATGAATACTTCTGTTATTTATCAAATGCAAAATAAAGCCAGCGAAATTGTTTTAGGTGGCGCACTTTCAGCATTGCTAAATGGTGATGAAGTAAACCCAACCAATATTTATTTTGGATCTTGGTTAAGGGTTAACGATGCCATTATTCCTTATGTAGGTTTAGAAATAAACGGATTAAGAATTGGAGCCAGTTATGATATTAATACATCGGGTTTAAAATCTGCAACGCTTAGCAGGGGAGGTTCTGAATTCTCTTTAATTTATATTAAGCGTCCCAATGATGTTAAAGGAATTCCTTGTCCAAGATTTTAATAATTAAAAATATTTTATAAAAAAAGAGGCTGTCTCAATTTAATGAGACAGCCTCTTTTTATTTTTATCGAATTGGTATTTTAAAAAGCTTTATTAATATACTCGCTTATTTCAGTTCCTTTTGATTTACTTAATTTACCTAATGCAGTTTTAAAACCCGGGTCGGTATATTTTCTATATTGTTCCGGAATTGCATTGCGAAATCTTACTACATAATCAATTCCTTTTTTAAGTTTTGATACATCATTTACTTTATCAAGATAATTACAGAATTCGGCAGTAGATGCAATTTTTTCCTGGCTCATTGGTAGTTCATCATAACGATCAGCAATAAAATCAAAATCGGCTTCGGTACCATTGCTGATAATTATTTTATTTACCAATGCGCCTAAAGCGCCTTTTGCATCGGCACTGTTTTTTCTGGATAATTCATACGCCTTGGTTGGATTCAATTTTTCAATGCCTTCCAATGCCGCACCTGCAACGCTGTACGATGAGTCAGTGATAAATTTAGTATACAATGCTTCGTATTTTGCATCTTCGGTTTTTGCTAAAAACTTAATGGCAGCTGCCTGTGTTCTTTTATCCTTTTCGGTGTTGGCTATTTTTTCAATGGCAGCAATTACTGCAGCATCTTTTGCAAATTTTGATTTTGATAAATTGTTGACAGCAAGTTTGCGTAAGCCTTCAAATTTATCCTGCAATAACAAAGTCATTTCTGTCATTCCTTTTTTAGTGAAATAATCCAATGCTTCCCTTCTGTCTAAATAATTGCTTGCATATTTTGCCTGGTGGATAAAATTGTCGGCAGTTTTATTATCTGTTTTTTCGCACAATAAAACTTTGTCGGCATCCACATTAATTAAATCAGGATGCTTACTGTATGTAAAAGAAAAAGTGTCGTTTTTATTTCCAATCCAAACTTTATTTCTTTGCTTGATGGTGCCATTATAAATATCTACATAAATGGGCATTTGAAAAAGCTTGTCTGTTTTTTGCGTTTGTTCAACAATTACTTTTGCTATGCCTTTTGCATCATCATATTCATAATCTATTTTTAATTTTGGATGCCCACTTCCATAATACCATTGGTTCCAAAACCAATTCATATCCTCACCGGTAACTTCTTCAAAAGCCAATCTTAATTGGCCTGCTTCGCCTGCTTTAAATTTATTTGTGGTTAAATAATTATTCAATGATTTAAAAAATGCAGCATCGCCCACATAATTACGCAGCATGTTTAAAATGCGGCCACCTTTATTATAACTAACTCCATCAAACATTTTTTCTTTATCAGCATAATAAAAACGAACCAGGTCTTTTTTATCATTGCCCGGCTGCATTAAATAACCTTGCATATCCTGATAGTGATGCTCATCAGCGGCATCTTTGCCATCTTTAAATTCCATCCATAAATATTCGCTGTAATTGGCAAAACTTTCATTTACGGTTAAATTGCTCCAACTTTCGGCGGTAACTAAATCACCAAACCATTGATGAAATAATTCATGAGCAATGGTTTCTTCCCAACTGTTGTTGTCTACTAACTGTCTTGCGTTTTGATAAGCACTTTCTTGATGTAAGGTTGCTGTTGTATTTTCCATTGCGCCGCTTACATAATCTCTACCAACAATCTGTGCATATTTTGCCCATGGAAAATCAACTCCTAACTTTTCAGAGAAAAATTTCATCATAGCTGGAGTATTTCCAAATATTTTACGGGCAACGGATTCGTATTTTTTTTCTACATAATAAGCAACTTCTTTTTCTTTGTATTTATCTTTTACAATTGCAAAATCACCCACGCCCATAAAAAATAAATAAGGCGCATGTGGTAAATCCATCTTCCAGTAATCTGTTCTGGTACCGTCGCTATTTTTTTTCTGAGTAATTAATAAACCATTGCTGAGGGTTACATATTTAGCAGGCACAGTCATGTAAATTTCTTCTGTACTTTTTTGATTGGGTTTGTCTATTGTTGGCATCCAAACACTGTTGGCTTCGGTTTCACCTTGGGTCCAAACTTGAGTAGGTTTATTTTTTTCTTCGCCATTAGGGTTGATAAAATAAAGCCCTTTAGCATCGGTTATGGCTTCGCTTCCTTCAGCACTAAAATCATTTGGTCTGGATGTGTAGTTAATGTAGATGATATAATTTTCGCCACCCTTATAAACTTTATCCAGCTTAATAAAAAGTTGTAAACTATCGTATGTATATTTTAAAGTTTTTTTTGTAAGTCCTTTCATAATGGCAACTTCCGCAATATCCATCCCTTTTGCATCTAGGGTTAAGCTGTCTGTATCATAAAAATGAGGCTTTAGAGTTACCCAAGCTTTACCATTTAATTGAGCTTTTTCAAAATTAAATTTTACATCTAATTTAGTATGCACCAAGTCATTTACTTTGGTATAACTGGCCCTGTAGATTTTTTTCCAGGAACTGTCTTGTTGTTCCTCACCTGGTTGAGCTATGGCAATACTATTAATTGCCAATAATGAAATCAATACAATAATTTTATTCATATAATTTTATTTGTGAGATGTAAAAATAGGATACCAAAACATAATCAATCTTATTTTTTAGATAAATGGCAAAACGAAATCATTAATAAGTAAATTTGTTTATAAAGTTAATAGGCATGAAGAAGTTATTAGTTTCAGGTTTTTTTTTAATTGGCTTGGTTATTCCGGTTTGTTTAAAAGCTCAATTAAATCATTTCTTTTATTTTCAGACAGAAAATAAACAACCCTTTTATGCCAAACTGGATAAAAAAATTTACAGTTCATCTGTTTCAGGTTATTTAATTATTCCAAAACTTACAGATGGTATATATAGTATAGCAATAGGATTTCCTAAGAGTGAAATTGAAGAACAACTTTATAGTTGTACAGTAAGCAGTAAAGATGAAGGATATCTGATAAAAAATTTTGGAGAAAAAGGGTGGGGCTTATTTAATCTGCAGTCCTTAGATCTTACAATGGATGAAAAGAATAAATCAGGTAAAGATTTAAAAGTAATTGAGAAAAATGATGCCTTTTCTGCAATGCTATCCGATGCTGTGAACGATCCCTCAATAAAGCAAACTGAAAAAGTAAAGCAAACCATCAAACCAGTCATTAATAAAACTGTCAACAGTGAGCCGGCTGTAGAAAATACAATTAAAATAAATTCAAATGAGATAAAAGATAGTTTGTTTGTTGAAGTAAAACCAAATCAAATAGCTGATGTTAAGGTTGTTAAAAAGAATGTATTAACAGGTTCAGAGGGCTATGAGATGGTATTTATTGATAAATCAGGCAAGCAACCAGATACAATTAATGTTTTTATTCCATTTGAGAAAGTACAGGTTAATAATCAAACCGACAGTTTGATTTCTGCAAAAACTGGAAATGATTTAAAATTAGAACAATCCTCAAGTAATGAAAATATTTCTAATGATTTGGGATTTTCTGTAAAAACTGATTCAGTGAATGTTGAAAACAAAGAAGTTGTCAAAAAAGAATCAAAAGTTGATTCACAGATAGCCGAAAAAAATACAGATATAAAGTTTTTATCGATTGAATTGCCAAGCCCCAATAAAAAAGTTAGCTCACCGGTTGAAAAAAATGAAGAAGTTCCAATAAATCAAATTAGTACAGATTCAATAGTATTAGCTCCAAATCCAATGATTAATTCCGATTGTAAAAGCTATGCTACTGAAGAAGATTTTTTAAAGCTTCGTAAAAAAATGGCCGCCGAAGAGGTTGATGACGAAATGATTTCGATAGCCAAAAAATATTTTAAAACAAAGTGTTTCACTACCAATCAGATTAAAAATTTGAGTGTGCTTTTTTTAAAAGATATTGGTAAGTATAATTTTTTTGATTTAGCCTATCAATATGTATCAGATTCACATAATTTCAGCATTTTAGAAAATCAGTTAAGCGACAATTATTATAAAAGCAGATTCAAGTCGATGATTCGTCATTAATAATTCGAATTTTTTGTTAAGTATAATAAGGTTGCATCTATATTATGGCACGTTATTTCATTCAGGTTTCCTATAATGGGGCTAAGTATGCAGGTTTCCAAATTCAAAACAATGCAAATACTATTCAAGCTGAAATTCAAAAAGCATTAAGTATCTTTTTTAAAACCAATTTTGCATTGACTTGTTCATCTCGTACTGATGCAGGTGTTCATGCGCTAAATAATTTTTTTCATCTCGATGCTGAAAATTTTACAGATGATGAAAACTTAGAGAAGATTATATATAGTATCAATTCAATCTTACCCACAGATATAGTAATAAAGCGTATTTACAGAGTACCAGAAACTTCACATTGTAGGTTTGATGCCCTAAGTAGAGAATACAAGTACTATATATATATTAGCAAAAACCCCTTTTATGCTGATAGAGCATTCTATTATCCTTATAAATTAGATATTGATAAACTTAATCAGGCTGCTGAATTATTATTAAGATATAGTGATTTTACAACATTCTCAAAAAAAAATACACAAGTAAAAACATTTGATTGCAAGATTTCCCAAAGCAAATGGATACAGGAAGAAAGTCTTTTAATTTATCAGGTACAAGCTAATCGTTTTCTTAGAGGTATGGTTCGAGGTTTAGTAGGAACTATGTTGAAAGTTGGAACAGGTAAGATATCAATTGAAATTTTTAAAAAAACTATTGAAAGTAAAGATTGTAGAAATGCAAGTTTTGCAGTACCACCTCAAGGATTGTTTTTAATAGATGTCAAATATCCCTGGGAATGAATTTTTTAATATTTTATTAAAGCAATCTGAAGCCTTAAATAAGGTTGCTTAACAGATTCGGCACAAAATTCAATTGCATCAAATTTATTTTCATAATAATTTTTAGTCTGTAAAGCAATAGGGCTATTAGTTTGGAAGATTATTACAAAAGTAAAGAGTGTTTATTTTGTAATTTTTCTCAAATAAAGTTTGAAGAGAAACTACTTACTACTATCTTTGCCGTCCGCTAATAAAAAAGCGGTAGTTCTTCGAAAAATATAGCAACACTTTTTAAACTATTTCTTTAATTAATAGTAAAATATTTGGATGGTAAAGTAAGACTCCTTACTTTTGCACTCCCAATTAAAAAAGGGGTTAGTTCTTCGATAAAAAACACGTTAATTACTTTGTTTTTTTGCTTAAAAAAAAGTTTAAAAAAATCAAAATAAATTTGGGTAGTAAACTAAGACTTCTTACTTTTGCACTCCCAATAAAAACGGGGTTAGTTCTTCGATAAAAAACGCTTAAATTATATTTGAATCTTTCTAAAATAAATCAGAAAAATCAAAATAAATTTGGGTGATAAAATAAAGGTTCTTAACTTTGCACTCCCAATCAAAAACGGGGGTCAAAACAAGACCAAAAGATCTTTGAAAGTTTGGAAACAACAGCACGAATCTTTATGATTCAAAAGGTAAATTTAGCACAATACATTAATTAGAATTTGACGTTAATTTTTCAATGAGAAATTACAAGTCACGTTCAAACAACTCATTTACAATGGAGAGTTTGATCCTGGCTCAGGATGAACGCTAGCGGCAGGCTTAATACATGCAAGTCGAGGGGTAACAGGGGTAGCAATACCCGCTGACGACCGGCAAACGGGTGCGGAACACGTACGCAACTTTCCCAAAACTGGTGAATAGCCCTCCGAAAGGAGGATTAATACACCGTAAGATAGTAGAGTGGCATCACTTTAATATTATAGCTCCGGCGGTTTTGGATGGGCGTGCGCCTGATTAGGTAGTTGGTGAGGGTAACGGCCCACCAAGCCTGCGATCAGTAACTGGTGTGAGAGCACGACCAGTCACACGGGCACTGAGACACGGGCCCGACTCCTACGGGAGGCAGCAGTAAGGAATATTGGTCAATGGACGCAAGTCTGAACCAGCCAT
>JANPAP010000206.1:0-1524 GCA_031429975.1 Chitinophagaceae bacterium | reverse complement strand
CCATAAGTTACCTGTTGAATTCTGGTATGCGTTTCGGGATCGCTGTAATCATGCAGCTTTACAAGTTCAGCATAATTGCCTTCGGCTGATCCGGTTTCAAAAGCATTAATTACCTGTTCAATCTTTTTCTTTAGAATGGGTGTTATGGGAATATTTTCTAACAAGGCATTATCGGGCTGGGTAAATTCGGGTGCCAATTCATTAACCGGTTCTTCAAAAATATTGAGACCGCCACCCCAGTAATAATTATTATCCCTGTCCTTATACCACTTGCCCAGCATGGGGTTTGGCACAATCGGTACTTCCTCGCCTAAAAAATGAAAGCCTTCTAAAACGGTTCCGGCAAGACTTGCGGAATCGGGTAGGGAAGCAGGAACAAATTTTCTTTTATTCAGCTTTTTCGCTTTTACAATTAACTGTAGCATGGTTTATCCTACGGCCTCCTCGCCGGTTTGAGTGTTAACGTTTAAAATTACCGGCTGTTGGTTACCGTTAGTGGTTGTTGTACCGGTATCAGCTGTTTCTTCTTTTTTACCAGCGGCTCTTATTTTGACTAATTTATTGAGCAAATCAAACCAGAAGGGTGAGCCCAAACAAATGGCTAATGCGGTTAGCAGGAAACCTAAAAACTTTTTGCCCCCGGTTCCATTACTAATGACGAAACCAACTTTGTATTTAAACCAATGTTTATTATAAATTAAATTCACTATCCGCATCGAGTCTTCATGTGGAGCGTTTTTATTTAAATTGATTTTTGTAGTATCAATAACTGAACTGCAGTTTAAATAGTTATCAATGGCAGTTTTAGCATTTATTGCCATGCCGTAATCGCCCCAACCTAAGGCAATAATATCGTTGGCTTTTTTAAGGTCGCCATTAATAAATGCTTTAATACTATCAGCCTTTGCTTGGTATTTTTTAAAAATGCTGTCATTATGAATGATGCCAGCCTCAGAAGTGTCGGGTATAATATTGCCATTACTATCACCCATCCTTTTTACTTTAGGGTCATCTTTATATTTTTCAACAGCCTGCTCGGCCATTGTAACCAGTTTGTCACGGGCATCTTTATCGTTGCTGAGTTTGCCGGCAATTGCAATGGTATCTACATTGAAAGTGAATGCCAGCACCATTCCTATTAAAAATAAAACTACCTGTGTTTGCCTTTTGTACCAACCCGATGCCCGGTTCATGGAGTCATCAAACCAATCCTCCATTTTTTTGGTAAATTTTTCAATGTCGTAAAAACTATTTTGCAAATGCAACTGAAAAATTTGCCAGGTATCCTTATCGATTATAGAAAATGGAGGAGCTGAACCATTAGCCGAATAGCACCTTCCATAATATTCAATGATCTCTTTTATTTTTATCATATCCGAACTGTGCAACAGATTTAACCGGGTGTTTTCTTCTGAGTCGTTATTGGATACCAACTTCATTTTATATTGTACGATCTCGTCAATCCTTTTTTGAAACTCATCCTTTAAAACATCTATTATTACCAACGAAAAATTATCGTTGGGG